>CAZNQN010000017.1:12794-13075 GCA_964574925.1 uncultured Phycisphaeraceae bacterium
GTGGGAGAGGAGTCGGTGGACGGCCCGCATCCCCGCCTCCTCCCCGCTGACCCGTCCCAGTATCGCCGCGCCCAGACGGAGCATCGGATCGTCCGGCTCGGGGATGTCCTCCGCGCGGACGCGGTTGCGGATCTTGGAATAGACACGGCGGACCTTGGCGGCGTACTGCGTTCCGTTTTTCATGGGGTCTCCTGGTCGGACGGGTCGGCCGGTGCGACGGGCGGGCGGTCTCCATCTCGATCCGAATCCGGATCGTCCGGTTGCTCGAACAGTTCCGGCTC
>CAZNQN010000017.1:13085-13560 GCA_964574925.1 uncultured Phycisphaeraceae bacterium
ACCGAGAGCCGGTCGAAATGCGGCTGAGACTCCAGCGCGCGGATCGCGGCGTCGAGATCCGCCGGCTCCTGCTCGCGGATCTGCCGAAGCAACGCCTCCGTCCGCCGCGCCTCCTTCAGACGCCGGTCGATGTCGAATCGCAGCGCCGGACACTGGCGGATCGGCAGCGATGTCGCCACCCGCCGCTGGATGAATCCGCGCGCCTGCCGGATGCCGGCCAGAGTCCGACGTTCTTCCGCGTCGGTGCCGGCCACGCTCACGAACACCTTCGCCACCAGCAGATCCCCGCTCACCTCCACCCGCGTCACCGTCGTGAGCGGCGAGATGCGCGGATCGCGGATCTCCTGGACCAGCATCGTGCCCACGATCCGACGGACCTGGCTGGCGATTCGTTCCCGCCGATAAGGGTTCATGATGATTTCCGCCGATTCTCTTGAAGGTGAGCCGCCATGGCTTCCGGTGCGGTCCCTCCGCA
>CAZNQN010000018.1:0-13545 GCA_964574925.1 uncultured Phycisphaeraceae bacterium
ACGGAAGGTCGGCCGACGGTGATCCTCGCCCGCACGATCAAAGGGTACGGGCTGGGCGAGGCCGGCGAGGGGCGCAACATCACCCATCAGCAGAAAAAGCTCAGCGAAGACGAGCTTCGCCACTTCCGCGACCGCTTCGACATTCCGATTCCGGACGATCAACTGGTCGAGGCGCCGTTCTACCGCCCGGCGGAAGACAGCGAGGAATACCGATACCTGCTGGAAAGGCGTCGGGCGCTGGGTGGGTTCGTTCCGCAGCGACGGGTGCGGGCGGCGCCGATTTCCCCCCCGTCGGCGGACGTGTTTGCCGAGTTCCTGCAAGGAAGCGGCGGGCGGGACGTGGCCACCACCATGGCCATGGTGCGGATGCTCTCGCGCCTCATGGACGATCCGCAGATCGGACGGTTGATCGTCCCCATCGTGCCGGACGAGGCGCGGACCTTCGGCATGGATGCGCTCTTCCGCAAATACGGCATCTATTCCCACGTCGGTCAGCGGTACGAGCCCGTCGATTCGCACCTGTTCCTCTACTACCGCGAGAGCCGGGACGGGCAGTTGCTGGAGGAAGGGATCACGGAGGCGGGGGCGATGGCGTCGTTCACGGCCGCGGGAACCGCCAACGTCACCCACGGCATCAACATGATCCCGTTCTTTCTGTTCTACTCGATGTTCGGTTTCCAGCGGATCGGGGATTCGATCTGGGCGGCGGCCGACGCCCGGGCGCGGGGGTTTCTGATCGGCTGCACGTCGGGACGGACGACGCTGGCGGGGGAGGGGCTCCAGCATCAGGACGGACACAGCCTGCTGCTGGCGAGCACGAACCCGAGCGTGGTGAGTTACGATCCGGCGTTCGCCTACGAACTGGCCCTGATCGTCCGCGAGGGCATCCGCCGCATGTACGAGCGGCGCGAGCCGGTGCTGTACTACATCACGGTCGGCAACGAACCGTACCCGCAACCGCCCATGCCGGAGGGTGTGGAGGAAGGCGTCCTGAAAGGGATGTACAAGTTCCGGGCGGCCGATCCGTCGCGGAAAGGACCGCGCGTGCACCTGTTCGGCAGCGGCGCGCTGATGCGGGAGGCGCTGGCGGCGCAGGAGGTGCTGGGCGAGCGGTTCGGCGTGGCGGCCGACGTCTGGAGCGTCACCAGCTACGGCGAGCTGCGCCGCGACGCGCTGGACTGCGAGCGATGGAACCTGCTGCATCCGCAGGAGGAGCCGCGCGTACCCTACATCACGCGGATGCTGAACGGAGAGCCGGTTCCGGTGGTGGCGACCTGTGACTCTATGAAGGCCGTCCCCGATCAGGTGGCCCGCTGGGTGCCCGGCGGGTTGTATTCACTGGGCACGGACGGGTTCGGTCGCAGCGCGGGGCGCGCCGAGCTGCGCGACTATTTCGAGGTGGACCGCAAGTACGTGACGTTGGCGGCGCTTCGGTCGCTGGTGGGGAAAGGGAGTCTCCCGGCGGAGGTTCTCTCCCAGACCGTCCGGACGCTCGGCATCGACGCCGAGAAACCCAATCCGCTGACACCGCCGCGTCCCGAACCGGCTGCGGGATAAACCGCCACCGAAAACAGGGCGCCCCCCCTTCTCTTCCATCCCCGGCGCCCACCCGGCGATCCGAACGGGGGCGCGGAGGGAGATTGCCTCTTCAGGAGACCGTCCAGGTTTCGCCCTGGCGGAAAAGCTCGTCCAGCGTTCCCACGCCGTCCCGCTGGGCCGTCTTCACCTGATTCATCAACAGCTCTTCGTAGGTGGGACGTTCCACGCAGCGGAAGACGCCCATCGGCTCGGGAAACTGCGGGTAGTGCATCCGGCTGAGCAGGTACGCCAGGCTCGGTTCCGCCTGTCTTTCGTCATGGAAGAGCAGGTCGTCCTCGGTGATGCCGTCGCCGAGGGTGACGATCTCCGGGTCCATGCCGTTGAGGCGGATGCCCTTGTCGCGCTCCTTGCCGAAGACGAGCGGCTTGTTGTGTTCGAGGTAGATCGTGGTGTCGTCCTTGGTTTCCTTGCCGCTGGCGTACTCGAACGCGCCGTTGTTGAAAATGTGGCAGTTCTGATAGATCTCCACGAAGGCGGTGCCCTTGTGCCGTGCCGCCCGTTCCAGCACGTGTTCCAGATGCTTGACGTTGACGTCCATCGTGCGGGCGACGAAGGTCGCCTCCGCCCCGATGGCCACCGACAGCGGATGCAGCGGGAAATCGATCGACCCCTGCGGCGTGGCCCGCGTCTTTTTCCCGAACGGCGACGTGGGCGAATACTGCCCCTTGGTCAGACCGTAGATGCGGTTGTTGAACAGCAGGATCTTCAGGTTCATATTCCGCCGGATGGCGTGCAGCAGGTGGTTGCCGCCGATGCTCAACCCGTCCCCGTCGCCGGTGATGACCCACACCGACAGCTCCGGGTTGGCGATGCGGATGCCGCTGGCGATTCCCGGCGCCCGTCCGTGGATCCCGTGGAAACCGTAGGTGTTCAGGTAGTACGGGAAGCGGCTCGAACACCCGATGCCCGACACGAACACGGTGTTTTCCCGTTTGGCGCCGATCTTGGCCAGCACCTTCTTCGTCTGGGCCAGGATCGAGTAATCTCCGCAACCGGGGCACCAGCGGACGTCCTGGTCGCTGGCGAAATCCTTCGGCGTCAGTTGCACGGTCTGCGTGGTGCTCATTCTGCCCTCTATCCTTTTTTCTGCTGGAGGATCTCGGTGATCCTGTTTTCGATTTCCGCGATCTTGAAGGGTTTGCCCTGGATCTTGTTGAACCCGACGGCGTCCACGAGGAAGTCCGACCGCAACCGGCGGACGAGCTGCCCCAGATTCATCTCCGGCACCAGAATCGTCCGGAACCGTTTCAGGATGTCTCCCAGGTTCTTGGGGAACGGTTCCAGGTACCGCAGGTGGATGCTCGAGACGTTCATCTTCTTGCTGCGGCAGCGCTCGACGGCCTCGGTGATGGCGCCGTGGGTGCTGCCCCAGCCGACGACCAGCAATTCGCCCTCCGGATCCCCCAGGACCTCCTGGTCGGGAATCGTTTCGGCGATATTGCGGATCTTCTGCCGCCGAACCTCGCACATGTGCTGGTGGTTTTCGGGGTCGTAGCAGACCTCCCCGGTCACGTCGCGCTTCTCCAGCCCGCCGATGCGGTGTTCCAGACCGGGCGTTCCGGGCAGGGCCCACGGACGGACCAACCGCTCGTCCCGCACGTACGGATGGAACACGCCGTTGCTCTTGCTCGGATGCTCCGCGCGGAGCTTGGGCAGTTCCTCCATGGAGGGGATGCGCCACGGTTCGGCCCCGTTGGCGAGGTACCCGTCCGTCAGCAGCAGCACGGGCGTCATGAACTCGATGGCGATGCGGCACGCCTCCAGCGCCATGTGGAAACAGTCCGCCGGCGTCGCCGCCGCCAGCACGCACACCGGCGATTCGCCGTGCCGCCCGTACCACGCCTGCCCCAGATCGGCCTGTTCCGTCTTGGTGGGCAGACCCGTGCTCGGGCCGCCGCGCTGCACGTCGATCACCACCAGGGGCAGTTCGGTCATGACGGCCAGTCCGATCGCCTCGCCCTTGAGCGCCAGTCCCGGACCGCTCGTGCCCGTCACGCCCAGCGCCCCGGCGAAGGACGCTCCGATGGCCGACGTCACCGCCGCGATCTCGTCCTCCGCCTGGAAGGTCCGCACGTCGAACCGCTTGTGCTTGGCCAGTTCGTGCAGGATGTCGCTGGCCGGCGTGATGGGATAGCTCCCGTACACGAGCGGCTTGCCGAGCAGACGCGCCGCCGTCACCAGCCCCAGCGCCGTCGCCTCGTTGCCCGTCACCCGCCGGTACGTGCCCGGCGGAATCTTGGCTTTGCGCACTTCGTAGCGGACGGGGAACATCTCCGCCGTCTCGCCGAAGTAGTAGCCCGCTTTCAGCGCCTTGGTGTTCGCCTCCGCCACGGCCGGGTTGCCCGCGAATTTCTCCTCGATCCACCGCAGCGTCGGCTCCATCGGCCGGCCGTACAACCAGTACGTCACCCCCAGGGCGAAGAAGTTCCGGCACCGCGCCACCGCTCGACCGCTCAACCCGGTGTCCTTGCACGCCTCTTCCGTCATGCGGTCCATCGGTACGCGGAACACCTGGTAGGCTTTGAGACTGCCGTCTTCCAGCGGGTTCGTGTCGTACCCCGCCTTGGCGAGATTGCCCTTCGTGAACGCATCCTCGTTGATCAGCAGGATGCCGCCCGTGACGAGGTCGGGGAGGTTGGTCTTCAGGGCGGCCGGGTTCATCGCCACCAGGGCGTCCACCTGATCACCGGGCGTATGCAACCGGTGCCCGCCGAAGTGGACCTGAAACCCGCTGACGCCGAACGTCGTGCCCGCCGGCGCGCGGATCTCCGCCGGATAGTCGGGCAGCGTACTGACGTCGTTGCCGAACAACGCCGACGTGTTCGTCATCTGCGTCCCGGCGAGCTGCATCCCGTCGCCGGAGTCGCCGCAGAAGCGAACCGTCGTTTCCTCGAGCTCGACGACCTTCACGCCTTCGGTACCCCGTTGATCCGTCTCAGTCGACACGACCATGATCCTGTAGGCTCCTCAGTCTGATTGTATGCCGCCGGCGCGGCCGGTTCCGGCCGGATGGGTTCCCTTGGGTCGCCCCCGTCTTGAACCTCGGGACCGGTCGGGGGTGAGGCGGGCTGGAAACGGCGTGCCGTCCGCCTTTCTTTGTTGGTACGCCGCGCAAGCAATCGCTGTTCCAGTCGGCGGCGCCTCGATCCGGAACGAAGCGGATCCTGATCCGGTGGGAAGCGCGGGTCGGGCAAGGCGCACAAGATCCGCCCGACCTGGAGGCGGTTCGAACGTCGATCCTTCCCCCTTCCGCTCGGTGCCCCTTGCCCGGCACCGGGACGGGGCGGAGCCGGTTTCCCCACCGGCTTCCGATCCCGAATTGTCGTCCACGCGCATCGTGTGTTCAACCGCTGTACAAAGACCCGCAGTCTACGCATTCCCGCCCGTCGAAACAACCGCTCGACGGGGAAAAATGTACAATTTCCCGCCGGCCGCGGCGGCGGGGGCATCCCCGGAAGCGAATCCGCCCGGGGTGATGCCGCCCCCTCCTTCGCCCCCATCCCCTATCGGTGTCGCTCTCCCTCGTCTTGGATGGAGGACGATCGCCGTTCGACTTTGCGTTCGGGACCGCTACAATGGCCGTGACGTTTATCGGCCTGCGCCGGGGGTTTGACCGGGTCGCCGGAGTCCAAACGAGATGAAAGAGCTTTACGAGAGCGTGCTGGAGGTGATCGGGGACACGCCCCTGGTGCGGATCCAGCGGTTGGCGGAGGGGTTGCTGCCCGCCGTCTACGCCAAGATCGAGTTCGTCAATCCGGGCGGCAGCGTCAAGGACCGCATCGCCCTGGCGATGATCGAAGCCGCCGAGCGGGAAGGGCTCCTCAGGCCCGGCGGGACGATCATCGAGGCCACCTCCGGCAACACCGGCGTCGGACTGGCCATGGTCGCCGCCGTCAAGGGCTACCGCTGCATCTTCGTCATGCCGGACAAGATGAGTGCGGAAAAGATCCGGCTGCTCAAGGCCTACGGGGCCGAGGTCGTCATGACCCCTGCCAGCGCCGAGAGCAACTCCCCGGAGGGCTACAGCGGCGTCGCCGCCCGCCTCGCCAACGAAATCCCCAACGCCTTCCAGCCCAACCAGTTCACCAACCTCAACAACCCCAACTACCACTACCATCACACCGGACCGGAAATCTGGCGACAGACGGGGGGGAAGATCACCGCGTTCGTCAGCGGCATCGGCACCGGCGGCACCATCTCCGGCGTGGGACGCTATCTCAAGGAGCAGAACCCCAAGATTCAGATCGTCGCCGCCGATCCGGAAGGGTCCATCCTCTCCGGCGACCGGCCCAAACCCTGGGCCGTCGAGGGCATCGGCGAGGATTACGTCCCCAAGACCCTCAACACCCAGGTCATCGACGAATGGATCCGCGTCAGCGATGCGGAATCGTTCACCGTGGCGCGGGGGATGGCCCGCAAGGAGGGGCTGCTGGTGGGCGGATCGTGCGGAACGGCGATGGCGGCGGCCCTGCGCTTCGCCGAACGCCTCGGGCCCGACGACCTCGTCGTCGTCATGTGTCCCGATACCGGACGAAACTACCTTTCCAAGATGTACTCCGACGACTGGATGATCGAGCACGGCTACATGAAGCCCGACGTCCGCCGCTGCTCCGTCGGGGAGCTGATCGCCGCCCGCGGGAACGTCCCGCTGATCTTCGTCCACCCGGACGACAAGGCCGAGGACGCCATCCAGCTCCTCCGCAAACACGGCATCTCGCAACTTCCCGTCCTGGAAGGGGATGAGGTCGTGGGATGCCTGCGGGAGCTGACGCTCGCCCGCCTGCTCCACGCCGGCTCCGATCCGCAGCAGGTTCCCGTGCGGGAGATCATGGCCAAGCCCATGCCCGTCGTGGACGAAAAGGTGGACGTGGACGAGGTCTACCGCCTGCTCTCCTCCGGCAACAGCGGCGTGATCGTCAGCCGCGGGAAGACGATCCTCGGCATCGTCACCCGCATCGACCTGGTGAACTTCTGGGAACAGGTGCTGGAGAAGGAATCCAAACGCGAGACCGACTCCGTGCAGTCGGGAACCGCTTCCTAAAACCTTCCGCACGAACACCGAGTGGGGCAAGCCAGAGGTCCTTTCCGACCCGGAGGATCGACGGACGATGAACTCATCAGAAACATCCGGCTGGAAACTGGCCACCCGGGCCATTCACGTGGGGCAGGAACCCGACCCCGCCACCGGGGCGACGGTTCCGCCCATCCACACCACCAGCACCTTTACGCAGACGTCGCCCGGCAAGCACAAGGGCTTCGAATACTCCCGCTCGGACAACCCGACCCGCCGGGGATTGGAACGGTGCCTCGCCTCGCTGGAGGGGGGCGAGGCGTGCGCGGCGTTCGCCTCCGGCAGCGCCGCCGCCGCCGCCGTCCTGGGAACGCTGCATCCCGGCGAGAAAGTGCTGGCGTTTTCCGACGTCTACGGCGGGACGTTCCGCCTGCTCAAGGAGGTGTTCGAGAAATACGGCATCGAGCCGGTCTTCACCGACGAAACCGACCCGTCGGCGTTCGCCGCCCGCCTCGACGAACGGACGCGGATGGTCTGGCTGGAATCGCCGACCAACCCGCTGCTCCGCTGTCTGGACATCGCGGCCATCGGGCGGATCGCCCACCAGGCCGGCGCCAAACTCGTCGTGGACAACACCTTCGCCACTCCCGTCCTCCAGACGCCGCTTTCGATGGGCGCCGATTTCGTCGTCCACAGCACGACGAAGTACATCGGCGGGCATTCGGACGTGATCGGCGGGGCCGTCATCGTCCGCGACCGCGCCGATATCGAGCGGGTGGCCTTTCTCCAGAACGCCGTCGGCGCCGTCCCCGGCCCCTTCGACTGCTACCTCCAGCATAGGGGGATCAAGACACTGCCGCTGCGGATGGAGCGGCACTGCGCCAACGCCATGCGGGTGGCCGAGTTTTTGCAAGAGCACAAGGCCGTCGAACGGGTCGCGTATCCGTTCCTGCCCGACCATCCGGACCATGACCTGGCCCGGCGGCAGATGTGCGGCGGCGGCGGCATGGTCACCGTCACGTTCCGCGACGACGCGACCGCCCTCCGCTTCTGCGAACGGGTGAAGGTGTTCTCGCTGGCGGAATCGCTTGGCGGGGTGGAATCGCTGGTGTGCCACCCGGCCATCATGACCCACGCTTCGATTCCGCGCGAGGTCCGCGAAGCCCGCGGCGTCACCGACCGCCTGGTGCGCATCTCGGTCGGCATCGAGGACGTCGACGACCTGCTCGCCGATCTGGATCAGGCGCTGGCGCGCTGACAGTCATCCATCGTAAAGCATTTCTCGGAACGGCCGTCCTTTTCGCGAAGCGCGCACCGAAGAGGGCGGGTCGTGGAAGACCCGCCCTCGACGGTACGTCTATGTTCCGGATCGAATCAGATCACAGCGACCGGATTACGATCCTCCACCCGTAGCCGCACTGACGCACGGCGCACCCGACGGGCCGAACGGGTACGGACTTCCGCGGAACGCATCCAGCGTACGGGTCACGTCCGAGATGTTGATCTGGAAGTCCACCACGCCCGGTTCGACATCCGCCCGTGCTTTCCGGGCGCCGGTCGGCTTGTTCTTGAACTTGTCCAGCACCGCCGTCACGTCCGTGGTCACGCCCACGTCGTCGTTCGGCGGTTTGCACGGCTGGACCGCACAATCCTCGACCAGGTCTCCCCAGATCGGGTTGGTGATCTGAAGCGGATCGGAGAAGCTGGTTTCGTCCGCCACTGGACAGTCGTCCGCAACCACCTGCACGGTGTACACGCCGCTCGGGACGATGAACTCGCCGATCGCGTTGATCGGCGCCCCGATCGTCGACCAGTCCATATAGAACGGGTCGCATTGCAACTGCGAGTACCAGCTCGTCAACGGCGTCGGAGCCGGCGGCGGGGTGCAAGCACCGGGGTTGTCGATGGTGTCCTGACCCGAGTTCTCGCACACCTGGAACGGCGGGCCGAGCCACATCGACGCCCCGTTGGCGACGTCGAACGGCGTCGGCAGGTTGTCGAACCTCACCCGCACCGCCCGGTTGCCCGATTCGGTGAGCACCAGCGGAAGCGACCGGAGGTTGCGCAGATCCGTGCCGTTCTGCCCTGGCGAGACCTGTTGCACCGTCGGCGGCGCCGAAGGCGTACAACCCAGCGCCTCGCAGGAGATCGACAGCATCCCCCGTCCGGGGGCCGCGTCGAAACCACCGACGCGGATCATCAGGCAGTCGCCCGGCAGCACCGGCGGCGGTTGCAGGATGCCCGAACCGCCGTCGGCCAGCGAGTTGCAGCCCTCGTCGATGTCGTTGAGGGATCCGCCCACGAGCACGCCGGAAGCCTGCGGACACGCCGTCGCACAGGTCGTCGGGTCGGCGGCATTGCGGTACACCGCCAGCGCCGAGTCGTACGTGTTGTCCGCGTTGCCCGTCGCACACATGCTCACCGTCACCCGGCCGGTGCAGGTGGCCGTGTACGCATACCAGACGTCCGCCCCCAGGCCGACTCCGCCGTGCCGCGGATCGGCGCTGTTGGTCGTGGCACAGGTGGTATCCGTGGCGATCAACACGTTGTCGCCGGTGATCGGAATGGCATCCACGCACTCGTCGTTGGTCAGGTTCACGTTCGGCGTGCCGTCCAGCGACCACATTCCGACGGACGGCCCGCAATCCGGCAAGGTCGCCGAGAAGCAGGCGCTGCCGTCGCACGGACAACACGTCCCGGTGTCTGCCGCCGGGGCCGTGATCGACTGGTCCACGCACCAGGAGTGATCGGCGAAGTCTGTTGTCGATCCTCGCTCGCTCCCGGAGACGTAGCCGCCGGCCTCGGAACTCACCACGCTGTAATTGTTGCCCGCGTTGCTGTTGAACCAGTGCCACAGGCAGGTGTCGTCCTCGACCGTGTTGTTGACGATCTCCATCCAGTAGCGGGTATCCGGCAGCAGACCCGTGATCGGCGTCGCCAGCGTCGCCTGGTACTCATAGAGCTGCTGGTTGGCGTACGCACCGTCCTGGGCGACGGACGAGACCGGTCCGCGAGCCAGAATCGACGGAACCGCCTCGGCCAGGATCGCCCCCGGACGACCGCCGGCATCCTCGTAGATGCGGATGCGGAAATCGTCGGTCACATCGCCGCTGCAATCCTCGCCGTCCGCCTGCACGTTGCCGTCCTGGGAATTCCGGCGGGCGTACGTGCCCCAGAAACAGACGGTGCTGATGGTCGAGCTGCTTGCGACGAAGTCGTCCGCCGTGATCACGCCGCCACCCGGCGCGGACAGGTCGGACATCTGCCACGTCACGAAATTGTCCGTCAGGTCCGGCACCATGCAGGTCGTCGCGTCCTTGATCGTGCAGATCGGACACGGCGGCAGGGTGTTGTCGCACTGCGCCCCTCCGACGTACGTGCCGCCCAGCGTCGAGCACAGCGTGGAATCCATGCAGGAGCTCGGGCTGTTGGGATCGCAGGGCGTTCCCGCCTGGGCCGCATCCTGACAGATCGCCGGCGGTTGCGTCGCCGGATCGAAGCAGCACGATCCGATCGCACAGGGATTGGCACCGCCGCCGGTGGGACAGAGGACGTCCGCGTCCCCGCCGGTGTTCTCTTTGTGCATCCAGTATCCACCCTGGTCCGCGCAGTCGAGCTGGTTGGTGTTGATGCACGAATCACCCAGACAGCAGGCCGCGATCGGACACGCCGCCACCGTCACGTGCAACTGATAATCGCACCCGGGCGGAGCGGCAGCCGTCGCCCCCGGGAAGGACAGGATCGGATAGTAGTACGTCCCCGGACGCAACGCCTGGTACGTCTGCCACAGGTTGTCCTCGCCGCAGAAGGGACCGCCGCGGGCGAAACCGGAAGTCCCCCGGCCGATGCCCACCGGCGGATCGACGCCCTGGTTGCCGAGCACGTTCTGCTCCGGACAACCGACCCACAGGTTGCCCCACGCGGGACGGACGACGTCGCCGTTGCAGTTGCTGCAACACAGATCCAGACGGATGTCCGCACAGGCGTTTGCCGGTCCGATCAGTTCGAACCCTTCCCACCAGCCCGGATCGCGCGTGTTGCCGTCCGGGTTGAAGATGTTCGAGTTCGTCCATGTGGGGAACTCGTCGAACGTCGCCGCCCCGTTGTTGCCCGTGATGGTGATCGACACGGGCGGCTCGCCCGGAAGCGGAATCGTGATCGGATGCACCGTCACCAGCGAGCAGTTGTCGCCGCCCGTCGGCGTCGGCTGCGTGCAGCAGTTCGGCTCACAGTTCGTGCCGAACCCCTGGAACGTTCCGCCGAGGCTCGTGCACTCCGTCTGTGAGATCACGTCCGCGCAGGTGCCGTCGGGCTTGCAGCACGCTGACGTCTGGCAGACCGGGAAGATCCCGAAGCATGTCGCCGCGCCGGGCACGCACGTCCCGCCGGTCGGGCAGTCGGCATCCGTCGTGCACGCGATGCTGTCGTCGTTGTCGCAGGCATTCGGACAGTCCGCCGGTGTGTCGCACGCGGTGAAGAAGTCGTTGCTGCACGCCCGGCACTGGATACCCACGCCCTGGAACTGACCGCCCAGACCGCCGACCCCCGGATCGGCCTCACAGACCCACGGGAGCGACTGCGAACACGTGGCCGTGTCGAACCCCGTGCAGCACGCACCGTCCGGGCGCGCGATCGGCGTCCCCACCAGCTCGAACGCCAGGATCCGTGAGCCCGCCGCCAGCGGACCGGCATCCGCCGCCCCGATCGGAGCGCCGTTGACCCACATCACGTCGGCGTCGTTGAACCCGACGTCGACCGCGGCGGGGGACACACTATTGTCCACGGCCTCCGTAGAGGCCACCGCCACTCGACCGTCCAGACCGAAGTTGCCCTGCACCGCAAAGGTCACGAACCCCTTCGTCGGGATCTGGAGCGGCGGATCGAAGTCCACGGTGTTGACGCTCAGGTTGAGCTGGAACGTCCCCGGCTGCTGGTTGACGCCGTCCGGCCAGAAGACATCCTCAACCTTCACGCCGTTCTGGTCGTAGAACGAGATCTGCCACCGCGCGCTGGCATCCGGCAGCACGCCGCCGACGAAGCGCAGAAGCTCTACGTCCATGAACTCGTCGGTGGGATAGGTGGCCGTCTGATAGTCGTCCCCGATCTCGAACAGCGTATCGCACGCAAGGTCGGAGATCGGACCGATCACCGAAACGAAATCGCCCTGCGGCGCAACGCCGGAACCATACTCCGGACAGTCGTTGATGATGTCCACGTCCGGATCGCTGGGGCGCAGGTCCATACACGCATCACTGGTCGCCAGCCAGACGCCTCCCGCCGTCTGACAATCCGCGAACGTCAGCTCGCTGCACGTCCCGCTGCCGTCGCAGCAACGACCGGTATCGCACACGGGCGGATCGCCGGCCACGTCCGGCTCCGTACAGCCTCCGCCCGGGCCGCAGGCGTTGGTGTGCGAGCACTGGCCCGTGCCCGTGTCGCACGTGTCCGTCGTGCACGAGAACCCGTCGTCACAGTCGGCGTCCGTAGCACACGGCGGCACACACTGGAACCCGCCAGCGAGATCCTCCACACACACGTCCGTGCCGCAATCCGGCGGCGTTCCCGCCACGCAGGCACCGCCCGAACAGCTCTCCAGCCCGTTGCAGGCAATGCCGTCGTCGCAACCCAGCGGCGACGTGCCGTCCAGACTGGTCACCTGGCACGTGAACGTGGTCAGGTCGCAGGTGTTCTGCGTGCAGATGTCGCAGTCGGCACACTGCGCATCAGCCGTGCACGATTGCGCCGCCCCCGCCAAGGAACCGCCCGTTCGCCGCTCGTCGAACTTCCCGGCCCCGATCGCCCGGAGCCCGTCGAAGTTCTGTTGCGGGGTCGGCTCCTTGCGGTAATCCGCCGGCATCGGCGGAAGGACCGGAATCTCCAGATTCTTCAGGTCGATCTGAAGAAGCGGATGCCCGGTCGAGGCGGATCCGCCGCTGCTCGACTCCATGATCCGTACGGGAATCGCTCCCTCCGAGGGTGACGTTCCCTTGTCACTCTTGACCCGTTCCGATCCCGGCGGGGCACCGATGGCCGTGGTCGCAGTGATCACGGCCAGCGTACAGACCAACCCCGCCGGCCAAAGACACACCCGTCTTGCGCGCATACTCACTCCTCCTTTTTCAACAGAACGAACTGTTCCTTGAGGGATCCAGAACTGCCCTCCTGCCAGCCTTGGATGAACGTCTCAGATTGCTCCCGAAGACGCCAGTATAGCGAATTCGGACATCAAAATACACGTTTTTTTGGGAATAATCCGGTTTCCTTCCCGAACCCGATCGGGTTTTCCCCGACAAAGATGGAATTAAATCATTACTTTAACATTAGGCGGAATCCTTCCTGCAGGAGTGGAGATAACCGGACAGATGTGAAGATGGGGAAACCGACCGTCGCGGAGCCGGGCTACTTCTCCCCCAGTGCCCGACGCCGGGCGAAAAACGCCCGCAGGAGGTCGGCACACTCTTCGGCCAGCACGCCTCCCTCCACCGCGACGCGGTGGTTGAGCCGCCGGTCGGTGGGGATCTCGTAGAGGGAGCCGCACGCTCCGGCCTTGGGATCCGCCGCCCCGAACACCAAACGGTCGATCCGCGCCAGCACCAGCGCCCCCGCGCACATCGCGCACGGTTCCAGCGTGACGTAGATCGTACACCCTTCCAGCCGCCAGCTTCCCACCTCGGCGGCGGCCGCCGTCAACGCGATCATCTCCGCGTGTGCGGTGGGGTCCTGGAGTTTCTCCCGCTGGTTGCACCCGCGCCCGATGATCCGCTCCCCGCGCACCACCACCGCCCCCACGGGAACGTCCTCGCTTTCTTCCGCGGCCCGCGCCTCGGCCAGGGCGGCCAGCATGAACCGTCGATCGATATCGTCACCGTTCATGGGAATGGAAGGAGCATCCTTACGCAATCATGGCCCGGTCGCTTCCCCGTCGGATCCGGTAC
>CAZNQN010000019.1:0-13087 GCA_964574925.1 uncultured Phycisphaeraceae bacterium
TCGTCGATCCGCACGGTATACTCTCTGGCGAGACAATGATCATTCCTCGAACGTTTGCCGCTCTTCGTTCCAGATTCGGGTTGCTGGAGCTCGCCTGCGTAATGGCTCTCGGCGCGAATGCCTCCGGCGGCCATGATTGTTGATGATTGTTGTGGCGCATACTTCCACAGAAGCGGCCCGGGCTCACATGTTGAAAGCCAGCTTTTGGAAAATGTACTCTTTTCATGAATAGCGTCAAGGAAAAAGATGCATTGAGAAAGGATTCTACAAAACTTTACATTCAACACTGGGCGTAGGTGGCAAGGAGCCCTCATTGCGCCATGGCACCGGGCGACAAACATGGGAACCACACGGTCGCCTCCCAACTGCCCCAGATATCGACCTTCGATCGGGAACCCTGGCTAGATGTGGCGTGTCCAGCGCTCCGTTCTCTTGCAGCGTTAAAGCAGAAATTGAAACGTGGGCGAGCCCCGAGGGTCGCTCACTCGCTTACCGGCACCGCAAACGGCGTATCAATTCACAGGAACCGGTTCCGCAGCCCTCTCGTCGATCGCCCCGTACGCCCTTATGCCCGGCATGACGCCGATGGGGGAGACGGGACGGGAATCGCAGCTTCCGCCGAACGGTTAGGACAGCTAGAATCGCTTCAGGACGAAGACCCGCCGATGGGGAGGGGAGCGAGCCGGGGAACCGCCGCCTATGCGAAGATCGTATCGAGTCGTGCTGGTCGCTCTTATGACGGGGTGGAATCTGATGCAGGCCGGGTGCGGTCCGACCGCTCCCAATCCGCTCGACGAACTGGGGACGGTGGATCTGACGATCAAGGACCGGGCCTTTCGGCTCTGGATCGCGGACGATTATCAGGAGCGGTTGCGCGGCTTGATGTTCGTCACGGCCGAACAGATGGCGCCGCTCCCCGACGGCACCGAGCGGGGGATGATCTTCGTCTTCGACCACGAACAGCAGATGAGCTTCTGGATGAAGAACACCATCATCCCGCTGGACATCGCCTACCTGGATTCGGACGGCGTGGTACTGTCCATGTACACCATGATCCCGCTCGATACCCGTGTGGACCAATATCCTTCACGGGAGCCGGCCCGCTTCGCCATCGAGGTCAATGCCCAGGTTTTTTCGGACATCGGGTTGAACGAAGGCGACCGGATCGAGATTCCCTCCTCCCTCCTAAAGCCGTAACGCCCCCTCTCCGACGGACGCACGGGGCCGCGCGCGGCGCCGCCCGGAAGCGCCGTCGTCGGCGAGGTTTCTTCAGGGTCCGGAAAGGTTGGGGTTCCCGGACGGATGCTCCTCCGCCGTACGGACATTTCCGCGCGCCGCCCGACACGGAAAACCGAACGGTCCCGCATGATGCAATTGCTCCTCGTGGGTGCATTCGATCACGTGCCGCCCGGCGATGCGGTTCACGTGGCGAAGGAGATGGGTTGGCGCGTCCGCCGCGCGCTGGATTGCGGCGATGCGCTGGCGTGCCTCCAGACGGAGGAGGTCGACGCAATTCTCATTGCTGCCACCGATCGGACCGTCGCGGAGGATCCGCAGCGGTCGGCCCTGCTCCGCGCGGTGGAGGAGAAACGAATCGCCGGTTGGTTGTGCGGGATGGAACCCGAACGACGCGACACCCCGTCCCTGATCGAGTCCATCCCTCTCGGCATCAGCCCCGATGAACTTCGCGGTCGGCTGACCATGATCTGCCGGTATCAGGATCTTCTTCGCAACCTGGATGGCGAGCTGAGCAACCTCCGGCGTCTGGGGCGGCAGCTCAGCGACCATTTCCACGAGGTGGACCAGGAGATGCAACTGGCCGGCCGGCTTCAGCGCGACTTCCTGCCGACGCTCGACGCCCCCATCGGCAACGCCCGCTTCGCCAGCCTCTATCTGCCCGCGTCATGGGTTTCCGGAGACATCTTCAACGTCTTTCCGCTCGACGACCGGCGGACCGCGTTCTATCTCGCCGACGCGGTGGGGCACGGGATGGCTGCCGGTCTGCTGACCATGTTCATCAACCGCGTGCTGACCCCGACCGGCGGGGGAACGATCGAACCGGGGGAAGCACTTGCGCGGCTCAATGAAGCGCTGCTCGGCCAGGCGCTGCCGAACTGTCAGTTCGTCACCGCGTGGTACGGGGTGCTCGACCACGAAACGTTGACGTTGACCTACGCCCGCGGCGGGCACCCGCATCCGTTCCATCTTTCCGCCGACGGCATCACGGAGCTTCGCAGTACCGGCGGGCTGCTGGGCGTGTTCGACCAAGAATCCTTCCCCGCCGTGCGGACCCGGCTGCGACCGGGCGACCGTGTCCTTCTCTACACCGACGGCATCGAGCTGGTTTTCCCCACCGCGCAAGAAGCTGCGAAAGACGTGCATCCGCTGGCCGCCTTCCTCGAACCGCTCCGCGGGCTGGCCGTCGAGCCGCTGCTGCGGGAGCTGGGGATCCGCGTGGCCGAGGGGGAAGGCTCCCTCAAACCCCGAGATGACATCACGATGTTGGGGCTGGAAATCCTCGACGACGCGCCGTCATGAAACCGGATCGTGTCGGCATGTCTCCTCGCCCGACGATTTGCCCGTTTTGGGAACGGGATTATACTGGATCGGCTTGGGAACCACGTTTCGGTCTGGACGGCGCCCCACCTCGGCCTCGGAGCGGCGTCCCTTGGAAGCGGGATCACGCGATTGCCCGGTAGCGCCATTGTCGCCCAATTCCACGTCGAGGATCTTCGCTCGCTGATCGAGAGGGTGCTGGAGCGACCGTGGGTCGCGCTGGTCGAACTGCTCGTGATCGGCAGCGTGGTCTATGCCGTGCTCCGTTTTCTTCAGGGGACGCGCGGGGCGCGGCTCGTCCAGGCGGTGCTCACCATTCTCGGCGTCAGCTTCGCGGTGGTGTGGCTGCTCGCCGACCGGTTCGGACTCGAACGCATCAACGTCCTCTACCCGTACTTTCTGATGGGGGTCTTTCTCGTTTCGCTGGTGGCGTTCCAGACGGAACTGCGGCGGATGCTGACGCGGCTGGGCCAGGGCGGCTGGGTCCGCCGGTTCTTCCACGGCCACGCGGAAATCATCGAACCGATCGTCACCGCCGTCGGACGGTTGTCGAAGAAACGCATCGGCGCCCTGATCGCCATCGAACGGACGACGGAACTGCCTTCGGTGACGGAAAGCGGCGTGCGGCTCGACGCGATGGTCTCGTCGGAACTGCTGGAGACGATCTTCTGGCCGGGGTCGGCGCTGCACGATCTGGGAGTGATCATCCGGGAGGATCGGATCGTGGCCGCCGGCTGTCAGTTCCCGCTGGACGACTCCTCAGCCGCCGACCGGACGCTGGGCAGTCGGCATCGCGCGGCGCTGGGCATGAGCCAGGAAGTGGACGCCGTGGTCATCGTCGTCAGCGAGGAGACGGGATCGATCTCCGTGGCGATCGGCGGACGTTTGCAACGGGCGCTGACCCTCGATGCCCTTCGCGATACGCTCCGCCGCGAGCTTGCCGTGGAGCGGGAGAGAAAGGACGCCTCGACGGCCGCGACGGAAACGGCCCCCGGCGTCCCCGGAGTCGCCGGCGATGGAACAGGTCAAGCTGCTTAGCATGACGGCACTGTTGACGCTGGTCATCTGGGCCGGCGCCGACAGCCTGGTCAACGAGACGGTCTCGGTGCACGTGCGGTTCGAGCCGACACCCTCGGCCGCCGCCCCTCGCATGATCGTGGAGCCTTCGCCCGATGCGGCGGTGTACGAATTGAAGATCGCCGGCCGCCGCAGCGCCATCCAGACCATCCGCGAAAAGGCGCCGCTGACCGTCCGGTTTCCCCTGCCCGATCTGCCCACCGGTTCCAACCGGTTTCTGCTGGACCGCGACACCCTCAAGGCGCAGCTGATCCAGCAGTGGAGCGAGTTCAAACAGATCACGATCGTGGACGTGGAACCGGATACGCTGGCGCTGAGCGTCGATCACTGGGTCGATCGGGACGTTCGCCTGGTGCTTGCCCATCCCGCGCGGGCCTACGACGTCGAGCCGCAGCTTCAACGGAGCACGGTGTCCGTGCGGATGCGGGAAAGCGTCCTGCAAACGCTTCCGCCCGACGAGCCGCTTCAGCTCGACATCACGGCCGCCTTCGAGCGGTTGCTCACCGACTCTCCCGCCGGGGAAAGCATCACCGTCACCGTCCCGCTGGATCCCGCGCCGTTCGGACCGGGGGCGGTCCTGACGCCGCCCTCCGTACAGGTGACGGCGACGTTGCGCCCGCAGTATCGCACGGCCGAGATCGCCACCGTGCCCGTGCTGGTGGCGGTCAGCTTCGCCAATCTGGAAAAACCCTATCGCGCCGTCACCCGCGACGGCACGCCGCTGACGCTGGTGACGCAGACGATCAAGGTGAAGGGACCGGCGGAAGCCGTCGCCCGCCTCAAGCGGGGCGCCTCCCGCGCCTTCGGAGTGATCCATCTGAAACAAAACGACCTCGATCAGCTCGGCGTCCTTCGCCCCTTTACGGCCGAGTACTACCTCCCCGACGGGCTCCAACTGGCCGAACCCCCACCCCCCATCGAATTCCAGCTCGTGCTGGTGGAGCACGCACCGTAGCCGCACGATCGAAAGGATTCCTTCGACGTGCCCGACGGACCGGTTCCCGTGAGACCGGGCACGGCGCATGGCTCGAGCGTTCCCCGAAACGGCGGTCCGGTCCTTGGTTCGTTGGATGCGGATGGCGTCCCGCTGCATCGCGCAGGCGGCAAGCCTGCGGCTCGGGATACGGGCGAACGATGCTCTACCGGTCGCAGGCGTGGGGCGCCGGGATCAGGCAGATGAATTCCAGCGTGTCCGAGCCGGTGTTGACGAACTGGTGCATCTCGTTGGCCGGGACGAACACCACGTCCCGCGGCTTGAGCGGACGATCCCCCTGCTCCGACTTGACGATGCCCTCTCCCCGCAGCACCACCACTTCGTGTTCATAGTCGTGGCGGTGATGGGGCGAGTGACCGCCCGGCTCGACCTCGAAGTGTCGCATGTGGAAGTTGCCCGCGCCGTCCTCCGGGCCGACGAGCATCCGCATCCGGATCCCCGTCGCTCCCTCCATCTCCACCGGACGCTGCTCGTGCTCTTCGATCGGTCGGACCTTCATCGGATTGTCCCTCCTTGTCTTGTGCCGTGTGTGTCAATCATCGCGGGCGGGGAAGACCCATTCATGGCCCGCGGGAACATAGTCGCACAGTTCCTCGGGACGGAAGTAGAGGGCGATCTCCGTTTCCGCCGATTCCGGCGAGTCGCTCCCGTGAACCAGGTTGAAACTCCGCGAGGCGCCGAAGTCGCCGCGAATCGTCCCCGGGTCCGCCTCATAGCCGAACGTCTTGCCCATCAACCGGCGGGCGATGTCGATGGCCCGTTCGCCTTGCAGGACCATCACCACCACCGGACCGCTGGTGATGTAGTCGATCAATCCGGGATAGAACGGTTTCCCCTTGTGGGGGGCGTAATGGCGTTCCGCCAGCTCGCGCGAGATGCGCATCAGCTTCATGCCCACGGGAAACAGCCCCTTGTCCTCGAAGCGTTGAAGAACCCGCCCCAGCAGGCGCCGCTGAAGACAATCCGGTTTGAAGATGATCAGCGTTCGTTCCAACGGTTTCGGTCTCCCTGAAACTCGTCGACGCCCGCGTGGAGCGCCGAATCTCGTTCTTACGATTCCCGCGCAGCCGCCACCATCGCGTGCAGGTTCTCCGGCGGCACCCGCTGCGGATCATACGTGCAACCCGGACCGACAAGAAAGGGATGGTTCCCAGCCTGCTGGCGGGCGTCGATGACTTCCGCGCGGACGTCCTCCGGTTTCCCGTCCGGCAGCGTGTGGAGATTGTCCACGCCGCCGCACAGGGCCGGTTTGACCTTCCCGGCCACCTCGCCGATCGCCGGACCGCCCACGCGGTCGGCCCAGTTGAGAATCGCGGCCGGGTACGCGGCGAACCGCTCGAAGTTCCGCGGACGACCGCACACGTGCAGCATGTTGCACCAACCCGCGGCGGCGGAGGCAAGGATGTTCAGGTCCGCTTCCCGGATGATCTCGTCGTAGGTGTCCGGTCCGTTGGCTTCCGTATCCACCCAGTCGTCACGGACGCTGAGGAAGATGCCGTCCGCCCCGGCCTCGATGCACCGCCGCGCGAAACGCGCCAGCGACGCTCCCACCGCCGCGACCGCCTGCCGGACGGCGTCGCGGTCCTCGGCCAGCCACCGACTGAGCAAACGGTCGGGTTCGGCCAACCGCCCGGACAGATCGGGCGGGCCGTGCTTGATGGTGCCCGGTTCGCGGGTCAGCCGCCGCAATACGGCCCAGGGGTTGAACACCGTCGTGATCAACGGCACCTCCCGCCCCACCTTCGCCCGCAGATCGCGGAGCAGGTCGAGCTGACGGGCGAACCCCTCCTCGTCGCCCTCCAGTTCACGCAATCGGCGGAGGTCCGACACGCCGCGGAGGACGAACGCCGACGGGTAGGGGTTGTCGTTCATCACCTTGAGGAAATCCACGCCGAAGGTTTCGAGGTGGCGAAGGTGGGCCGATACCGCCGCCGGTCCGTACCGCTCCTCCGGGGAGAAATGGTGCCAGAACGAGACCGGAGGATGATCCGGCCGTTCTCCCTCCAGGACCGCCCGCAAACGCTGCATGCCCGTCATATCAGCCATGAACCGACTCTACGGTCGCACCGGCAAGGGGTCAAGATGAAGCGATTCTCCATCGCCGTTGCGCTCGCGGCGCGGTACAATCCGCGAGGCGGACGAACGGCCGCAGTTTCTACACAGTGGAGAAACCGGCCATGAGACCGGATCACGTCGATCGGTGGATGCGTCTTCGTATGGGGTTCCGTCTTGGCGACGGAAGGCTCCGGCGACGGCGAGCGCCGACATGCCTCGTCGCTCTCCTGTTCGCGTCGCCGGCCGCTTGCACCGAAGGTCCGCCGCCGGCTCCCGCCGCGCGGACGACGGTGGACCGCTCTACCGGGTGGCCTCGTCCGCGCAGTCCCGAACGCGCCGAAGAGCGCCGCCGCATGGTGGAGCAGACCATCGCTGCCCGCGGGGTGTCCGATCCGCTCGTGCTCGAGGCGATGCGCAACGTGCCGCGACACTGGTTCGTCCCCCGGTCGCAGCAGCGGTTCGCCTACGACGACCGCGCCTTGCCCATCGGCGAGGGGCAGACCATCTCCCAGCCGTACATCGTCGCATTGATGACGGAAGCCCTGAAGCTCACGCCGCAGTCGAAGGTGCTGGAGATCGGAACGGGGTCGGGGTATCAGGCGGCCGTTCTGGCCGAGATCACCCCGCATGTTTACACGATCGAGATCGTCGAACCGCTCGCCCGACGCGCGAAACGGGCGTTTCAGCGATACGGCTACGACACGATCCACACGCGGATCGGCGACGGTTACGCCGGCTGGCCGGAACACGCCCCCTTCGATGCCGTCATCGTCACCTGCGCGCCGGACCACATTCCGCCGAAACTGGTCGAACAGCTCAAACCCGGCGGGCGGATGTGCATCCCGGTCGGCGGGGAGCTTGGGATTCAGCGACTCATCCTCGCCGTCAAACGCCCGGACGGCACACTTACGCAGAAGGAACTCCTGCCCGTTCGCTTCGTCCCCATGACCGGCCAGGCGCAGAAGCCCAAACGGGGCAACTGACGACGGCAAGAACCGTCCGTCGCCTCGGCGGTCCATGCCGTACTTGCGCCGGGGAAGAAGGATAGAAAAAAACCGGCATGGAACGTGTCTCGTGTTCGTGGTCCGCGCCGCAGGCTTCATCCTGCGCGACGGAGCGGGATCCCATCCGCATCCGACGGGAAAGGATCCGGTCCACATTTTGAGCAATACCCCCGGGAGGTCGAGCCGGATGCTCCCGTTCCGTTCAGGAACCGTCGTACAGATAGGTCCGGAAGGCGGCGGCACCGAAGGATGCGACGACGGAAAACGCCAGCATGTCGATCCCGCCGTTCGGAAAGGTGCCGAGCAGAAACCACGCGACGGCGAAACCGCCGCCGATCGCGACCAGACTACAGAGCATCGTCATGACCAGGGGCACGCCGCCCGCCAGCGACGTGGTGCGTTCGGAAAGGACCACGCCGACCCAACCGAGAACACCGGAGGCCAGCATGAACAGATCTTCCACGCCTGTCGATGTGTTCAGGGCGAAATCCGGCGGCAGTGCCGCGTAGGCCTCGATCGACCTCGAAAACACACACACCAGCAGGCTGAACAGCGCCGCAAAGAAGATCGTCGCAATCACCAGCGGCCAGAATTGTTTCCAAAGCGCGGCGAACTTCGCGAACATAGGAGCCGCTCCAGCCGATGCCCGCAGGAAGCATAAGAGGCCATGCGGAGACGGGTATATCGTAAACCGTGCCACGGAACAACAACGGCACGGCCTCCGTATGCGGAGAAACGGTTTTCGAGACCCTTCAGGCTCGGCGGGCGGCAAGAGCGTTGTAGAGCCACGCGAAGATCGCCCCGCCGATCAGTCCGTCCGGAAACGCCCAGATCAATCCGATCACACTTCCCTGCGGGCTGATATTGAACCCTCGGTAGATGTGCCCGATCAACGTCGGTTCCCCAGTGGCCCCCTCCCAGCCGATGACCCACCACGTCAGGGCGAACAATCCAAACCCCCATACCAACGCCGCCGTCAGTGCGAAAGCCTTCACATCGAGTTTCATCGAAATGCTCCTTCCATCAGACAGAGAAAGGTGCCTACCCCGGAAGCGGCGACACGACGCGTGCCCCGCCTCGATTTCCGGGGGCTTTCCGTGAAGAGAATACGACCGCGACGCACGCGGATCACGCCGACCGCCGCGGGTGGCGCGTCGTGTAGACATCCTACCCGCAGCCGGGCGTTTCCGCAGCCGATGCGGGAGATGAACCGAGCGAAACCGGAAACCGCCCCACAGGCGGCCGATCTTATCGGACGCCTTTTCCAGCTCTCCTTCGCGGCAAGCCTGAAAGCCTTCGCGCACCCATGCCGATAACCCAAGGGGTACGAGCGGGCGACGAGCACGCCCGCCGCCGAGGGATCGGTCCGGGTGGGGTGTTCCGCAGACCGGCGCGGTCCCCCGATGCAGGCTCGAGGGAGTCGAAGGCATGACATGGCGGAAACGATACGGAACGGCCGGCATCGCTGCGACGGCGCTCCTGTTCGGTTGCACGGCCGATTTCACCGGCCTGGTCACCACCACCGATTTTCTGGAAACCGGGCGGACATTGAGCTTCTTCGAGGCCTTCCAGGTCGATCCGCAGAGTGAAGACTCGGCGGGACCGCAATTCGTCGCGGCCGCGGATCTCAACAACGACGGGTTGACGGACCTGGTCTCGGCGTGGAACCAGTCTCAGCCGGTGCAGGTGCACATCCAGCAACGTCCGGCGACGGGCACCATCCGTTTCGAGACGACCACCCTGGCGGGCAGCGTGCCGGTGGTGAGCGTGGCGGGTCTGGCCGTCGACGACTTCGACCAGGACGGGCACACGGACATCGCCGTCCTCGTGAAGGAATCGCTCACGGAGGGCGCCGCCTGCCTGGACAGCGAGCAGCCGGACGCGGGCTTGAGCGGCATGATCCTCCTCTATCTCGGCCCGGACGATCCGACGGAGGTGAACCAGCCGCTCTCATGGATCGAAACGCCGGTCGGATCCTCGCTGCTCCAGGGTGCGGGAACGGGGGAGACGCCGGAGACGGGCGGATTCACGGCCATGGCCGCCGGCGACATGGATGAAGACGGGGATACCGATCTCGTGGTGGCGTGGAACTCGGCCTGCGGCGGCGGCACGACGGACGTGGTGATCTTCACCAACGGCGGAGCGGGCGCCGTCCGTGACGGCTCCTGGACCGGCACCCTGCTGCCCGATCCCTTCCCGCAGGGCAGCGCGATCAAGGACGTCGCCCTCGGGGACCTCGACGGGGACGGCGACCTGGACGTCGTCGCCACCTTCCCCGACGCTCCGACGATGAACGTCCGCTGGTACCGCAACCCGACGGTCGATGTGCCGGACGAGGTGCACGTCAGCGATCTCGGATGGGCCGTCGGCACCGTGGCTCAGATCCCCACCGGCGCGGATGTTCTCGACACCGGCGACATCGACGGTGACGGGCGGGTCGACGTCCTCGTTCGTTCGACGAACGGCAAACTCATCCAGTGGATGCGGGGACCGGAGCAGCCCACCACCGACCCCATCCGGCAGATTCCCTGGCAGGTGTACACCGTCTCCGAGTTCACCGACCGCACGCCGGATGCGATCCGCCTCGGCGACCTGGACGGCGACGGCTTCCCGGAGGTGATCGCCTCGGCCGCCGGGGCCTTGCTGTGGTTTGCCCCTCAACCGACGGCCACGGTGTTCGACCAGTGGGAGGAGGTGCTGATCGTCGACGACGGCACCGGCGCTCAGGGCGAAGCACCCGCCACCACCGACCCGAATGTCCAGCCGGAGGAAGTGGTCGGCGCCACCCTCATCAACAACGTCATTGTGGCGGATCTCGACGGAGACGGATCGAACGACATCGTGGCCACGCTGGACCGCGCGGGTTTGAGCGGGCTGACCAACGATGCGCTCGCCTGGTTCCGCAACCTGCAATAGTCCCCCTTTTCGCGCCTGCGTGCAGGGCCGCAGGCTTCAGCCTGCATGAAGTGCGATCTTGCGCACCGCCACCCGCATCCCGACGGGGGCCGGCTGCGGCACGTTTCGAACCCACCTTCCGGAACGCGAAACGGGAGCGACATCGGTAACGGCACCCACGGCCGAAAAACGCGCCCCGTCTCTGCCGGAACCGACCCGCCGCGCGTTTTGTCCTCAAGCCGTGGACGACCCGCTGAGCACGAGGCTTACGAGGATTTGCACCAGCAGGGGGATGAAGCTGCCCAGCAGCGTGGACAGCAGACTGTCGAAAATGTTCATGGTTCCACTCGCTTTCTGAAGGATCGCGGATCGGGCACCGCGCGGCCCGATCCTCCCTCGGCCACGTTCCCACCGCGTCGAAGGGACCGCGGCCGCCGACGGCGCACGAAAATACCCGCCGAAGCGGGTACTTTCAAAAGAATGCGGCGATCACCTACTCTCGCCTTGCGACTACCATCGGCCGTGTGGGCTTAACTGCCGTGTTCGGAATGGGAACGGGTGTTTCCCCACACGTATCCTCACCGCACCGGTGAATATACGTCCTCGCCGACCCCTGTCAAGCCCCTTCCCGGCGATCCGGCGGAGCCTCCGAAACCCGCCCGGCGGCGGAGATCGGTGCGAATCGGCTTCCCTTCCCCTACACTGTGCACGTCGTTTGCCGGTGAGCGGATCGGCCGCGCGGGGCCTCGTCCCGCCGCCGGAGGCACGAACCGCCATGACCGCCGAGACATTCCGCTATCCGCTCTGGACCCGCGGGGATCTGGACGGGTTTTTCGGCCTGATGGTCGACAACCTCGTCCAGGTGCTGCTGATCGTGGATTTGTGCACGCACGTGGCGGGGCTGCCGCCCGCGCTGATCTACGGGCGGATCCTGCCCGGCGTGGCCGTGAGCCTCCTGGTAGGCAACCTGTTCTACGCCCGCCAGGCCGTCCGTACCGCCCGCCGGACGGGCAATCCGACCTGTACGGCCCTGCCCTACGGCATCAACACCCCTTCGGTGATCGCCTTCGCCCTGTTCATCATGGGCCCCGTCTACCGCACCTACCGCGACGCGGTCGGCCCGGAACGGGCGGGGGAGCTGGCGTGGCAGGCCGGACTGCTGGCGTGTCTGGTCAGCGGGATCATCGAGTTCTGCGGGGCGTTCGTGGCCGAGCGCATCCGACGGGCCACGCCCCGGGCGGCCCTGCTGGGCGTGCTGGCGGCGGTAGGGATGGCGTTCATTTCGGCCGATTTCGCCTTCCGCATCTATACCGCCCCCCTGATCGGTCTGGTGCCGCTGATGATCCTCCTGCTGGCGTACTTTTCCCGCTATCGTTTTCCGGGGCGGTTGCCGGGCGGGTTCCTGGCTGTTCTGGTGGGGACGGCCTGCGCCTGGCTTTTATCCATTCCCTCGCTGGCCCGTTCGATCGGGGCGCCGCCGCCGATGTCTCCCTCGGATCTTCGCTCGGCGGTGGAGCAGATCGGATGGGTGCGGCCGCATTTCTGCGGCGATGCCTTGCTGGCGGTGGTGGGGCATCCGGAGCTGCTGCTTCGTTTCCTGACCGTGTCCATCCCCATGGGGCTTCTCAGTGTGCTGGGCTCGTTGCAGAACATCGAGTCGGCCGAAGCGGCCGGCGACCGCTTCGACACCATGCCGGCGCTGGCGGTCAACGGGATCGGCAGCATGGCCGCCGCCCTGTTCGGCTCCTGCTTTCCGACCACCATCTACATCGGGCATCCGGGCTGGAAGGCGCTCGGCGCGCGGGCGGGATACTCGATCCTTAACGGGGTCTTTTTCACGGCGTGTTTCCTGCTGGGCCTGGGACCGCTGCTGGCGGCGGCGATTCCCATCGAGGCGGGCGCCGCCATCGTCCTGTACATCGGTTTGATGATCGTTGCGCAGGCGTTCCAGACGACGCCGCGCGAGCACGCCCCGGCCGTGGCGATCGCCTTCTTTCCCGCGATGGCCGCCCTCCTCATCGTCAACCTGCCGCTGTTCCTGACCGATGCGGGCGCCACCCGCACCCTGGGCGAGATGCTGCGTTCGGTGTCGGACGGCTCGGCGGTGCCCGTCCTGCCGGGCCTGGTCACGCTCAGCGGCGCCAACTCCGGCTGGTTGATCGTGTCGCTGATCCTCACCGCGATCGGCGTGGCGCTGATCGAACGGCGGTACACGACAGCCGCCGTCTGGTCGGGCATCGCCTGCCTCCTGACGCTCAGCGGCTTTCTGCACGCCTACCGCGTGGACGGCAACCTGGTGCTGGAGTATTTCCTGTGGCAGACGTTCCAGCCGGGCCCGATGCAGTACGTTGAGCGCGCCTGGCCGATGGCGCTGGGCTACGGGCTGGCGACCGTCCTGTTCGCCTGGGCCGGACGGCGCGGCACCCCCGACACGTCCCAGGCAAACGCTCGATCGCCATGATTATCTTTGCGAGTAACTCTTCAGCGATCTGCAACGCAACGCGCG
>CAZNQN010000020.1:0-12921 GCA_964574925.1 uncultured Phycisphaeraceae bacterium
AGGGCGGACGTCGTATATTCTTCATTCCGATCCTGCGGACATGGGGACGAATCCGTTTGCGGTCCGGGGGCGGCGGATTCGCCCATCAGCCGGCGCAGCACGCTTCGAACCCCAGGCCCGATCGGCAGAACGAAACCGACGCCGGGCGTCTCGTCGTCGGCTGCAAAGGTGGCGGTCGCCAGGCCGACGACGTGACCCTCCAGATCGAACACCGGTCCGCCGCTGGAGCCAGGCGGCAGGTCGAGCGTCGTCTGGAGCAACCCCTCGTAGATCCGGTCGTCGTATTGGGGACCGAACCGACCGGTGAGCGATCGTCCGACGGCGGAGACCACCCCCACCGCCAGGGCCGCCTGCCCGTCCGTTTCGGAAAACCCGAGCGGATTGCCGAGCGCCAGCAGCCACCGGCCGGGGCGAAGACGATGCCCATCCTCGAGCATCGCGGGCCGCAACCCGTCGGCCTCGATGCGGACGACGGCCAGGTCCATGCGCCGATCGAAGCGGGTTTCGATCACGGGATGCCGGGAACCGTCGGCCAGCAGCACCACGAAACGATCCGCCCCTTCGAGAACGTGTTGATGGGTGGCGATCCAGCCGTCGCGTGAGAGCACGAAGCCGCTGCCTCGATTGACGAGCGTGCGTTCGTGACGGGCGGCTTCCGCCGGCCTCGACCGGTATCCCATGATCGTAACCGCCGCGGGCCGGAGACGGGGAACGAGGCGGACGAAGACCTCCTCCAGTGCGTGAAGCTCCTTCAGGCCGTCGTCGGAGAGAACGGACGGATCGGCCGACACGGATACGGCGATCAGACCGACGAGCAGCGCGGTCCGGACGCCGCGCGCGATGCGTCCGCCTGCAAAGCCGACCGGTTTGTTTTCCCCTCGATCCCCCATGACGACCACGCCGCCCCCGCGGGCATCCGATGATAGACGGCGCAGGCGTCGAAGTCATCGTCCGAAAACGACGTCCGCGGCATCGAAGCGGCCGACAACGGATGCGTGCTCCGCCGATCGCCTCGACGCCTTGACGGTATCGCCGGTGGAGGCATGATGCACGGTGGGCAGCGATCGGGGGTGTAGCTCAGTGGTAGAGCACCGGCCTTTTAAGCCGTAGGTCCTGGGTTCGAATCCCAGCACCCTCAGTTCTTTGCCGCGCAGATCGGTGCCGCCTGAACCCCCGGTTGAATGGGGCCCGTTTGGCGCCGGATTCCCATCGGTGGCGGCGGCCTGCCGACGGTCGGCGGAGCACCTGGCCGGCCTCGTTGTCGACCCTCCTTAAAGGAGTTTCCCGTTCGAAGGCCCCAGAGCCTCTACGAGATGGTCCAGGTCGGATTTCGTGAATGCCGCAGCGATATCGGCCATTGCGCGGAAAAACGGATGTTTCGATTTCGCATGAACGGCATTCCGAAGGGATTCAATCCAGCGGACGACGTGCGCGGCCAGGAAGTCCCGCTCCATCTCCCATGTGCGTTGCAAACGATCCTCGTCCCCCGCCTCAAGGAATTCCTGCTCTTTGCCGCAAAGATGGGCGAGGTAATCCAACTCCAGCGCGATGTGATCCGGCAGCTCCTTGCAATCCTCCCGCATGTCGAGCGCGGCCAGTCGATACCATTTTTGCACGTCGACGGCGGAAGGTCCCAGCAACAACCCCTTGACCGGTTGTCCGTTGATTTCCCGCGTGTCGCGGAACACCGATTCGTAGGGCGTGACGTACTGTGGACCGGGGACGCGAAAGAGATTGTGAAACTCCGTGCGCGCGGGTCGCTCGAAGAGGGCACCATCGGCCACGAGACGGCTCGCTTCCCGCAGAGCCTGCCCGATCGGCACGCCCAGGACAGCCGCCGCCGACCGTACAAACTCCTTCTCCCGCAGCGGCGCCATCGTTTCGCGGGTGGGCGGCTCGGCGAAGGAAACGGCCAGCAGGCGGTACATCGTGCGGCGCCACGGCCCGCGCTCGATCAGGGCGGTTCTTGTCGAGGTCAATACATCGGTCATGGCGTCTGCCCCACCAGGACGAAGTCGATGTTCGGGTGCGTATGCGACGGATCATTGAATCCATCCGGTTTGTGGGTCGTCTCGCCGGTGAAGTCCTCGACGAACTGGATGGCGCCGGTCAGGCAGGCCGTCGCGCAGGCCGGTTGCAGTCCTTCGTCCAGCCGATGGAAGCACATGGTGCATTTGCTGACCTTGCCGGTCTCCGTATCGATATGCGGAGCCCCGTACGGGCAGGCAAACATGCAGTAGCGGCATCCGATGCAGGCGTCCTGATCGATCAGCACCACACCGTCTTCCGCCCGCTTGGTGATGGCGTCCACGGGGCAGGATTTCATGCATGCCGGCTCATCGCAATGGTTGCAGGCCAGCGAAATGAACTCCCGGCGCGGATTCGGGAAGGCGCCGGCTTCCCGTTCCACGACATAGCGCCAATTCGTGCGCAGCGGCGTGTTGTTCTCCGCCTTGCACGCGACAAAGCACGTGCGGCACCCGATGCATTTGTTCAAGTCGATGATCCAGCCCACCTGCGCCATGATCCGTACTCCCGGTCTTTCGTTTCGCCTAGACCTTGGTCACCTCGACCCGTGTATCGAAGAACGAGACGCTTCCCCCGATCTTGTCCTGCAATGCGACGTTGCTCTTGCTGGGATCGGTCCGCATGACGGGATTGGCGGGGACGCCCGCCGCGCGTGTGGCGTCGAAGTCACTGTCAACGCCGTTGACCTTGTAGGCCCGGGACGACATCTCCCAGTGCCCGAACGAGTGCGCCACCGCCACCACGCCGGGACGGACCGTTTCCGTCACATACGCGCGTCCGATCACACCCTCCGAATCGGACGCCGACGTGACCCGCACCCGATCCCCCGTGCGGATGCCCCGCGCCTGGGCGTCCGACGTATGGATTTCCACGAAGTTTTCGGGTTGAATCGTCACCAGCCACGGATGACAGATCGTCCGCGCCATACTGTGCCACGCCTGTTTGTAGGTAACCAGGCGAAGCGGATATCCGGCGTCCGTCTCGTCGATCGGCCGATCCAGCAGGTCCGAAGGCGGAACATACTTGGGGAAACCGTCGAACAGCGCCCCGGTCATCGAGTCGTGCGTCTGGGCGAGGTCTTCGTTGAAGAAGAAGATCCGCCCGGTAAAGCGATGGGCAAGCATCTCGCCCTCATAGGCCGCCTCGTACGGCTCGAACCGCCCCCCGCGGGCAAGCACATATTGCAGCCGTTCCTCCGGCGACGATCCCGGCACGCCGCCGTCTTCATCCGCAATGTTGCTGATCATCTGCCGGTGGAAATCCCAGGCGTTGCGGATGGGAATCGGATTGCCGTCCTCGTCCTCCCCCTCCAGGGGCAGGCCCATGGCCTCGCCCAGTCCGATCAGAATGTCCTCCAGGGTTTTCGTATTGGGAAGCACGGGCGTGTAGTTCATGTTTTCGTCGAAGGAGCCGACCACCGGTTGCCGAACGCCGCTGGCTTTCGTCAAGATGGCCGATCCGACGTGAGGCGTGCTCCACCGTTCCAGGTACGTCGTATCGGGCAGGATGTAGTCGGCAAAGGCCGCCGTCTCTCCCATTTCGATGTCGATGGAAACGATCAGCGGAATCTTGCTTTCATCCTTGAGCACCCGTTCCACGGTTGCCTTGCCCGCCGGCGCGGAATACGCGATGTCGTTCCAGTAGAGGATCAACGCCCCGATCGGATACGGGTATCCGTCCTCGATGCTGGGGATGACCTCCTGGTAGTTGAAGAACTTGGCGAAGGGGAACCAGGGTCGTTGCGCGGGATACTTCTGATCCGCCGGTTTGTTGGCGAACTCCGTGGTGTCTTCGTAGCGGGCCTTGACGCGAGTGATCTGGATTCCCGTGTCGCTGACGCCGTTGCGGACGCGCTTGGGGGCGTACCGCTGCCCTTCCTTGCCGCCCGTCTCATGCCAGTGTCCGCCGCCGAACGCGTGCCCGCCTTTCCAGTTATAATTCCCCACCAATGTGTTCAGCGAAATGATGGCCCAGGATGCGTACGTACCGTTGCTGTGCTTGACCGGGCCGCGATAATGCTCGACCGAGACTTTCCGCCCGTGGGCCGTCAGCTCCTGCGCCACCGCCTCGATGGTGGCGGTGTCGATGCCGCAGATCTGCGACCACTCCTCGAGGGTATGGCTGCGCGCCTGTTCGGCGTACAGCTCGAACGCGGTCTTGCAGAGAAAACCGTTGACCGTCACTTCCCCGGGCAAGAGGTCGGCCGTATCCACCGTGTCGTATTTGGCCGCCGCCCCGTTGGACCAGACGACGTAATCATCCGCCGTGCCGTCTTGGAGGCCGGCCTCGTCGGCCCGCAGATAGGCCGTCGCGTGGCCGTCGACGATCTTGACCAGCAGCGTTGCGTCGGTGACGTTCAGTTCACCCGTGGGATTGGCGGCGTTGTCGTGCGGCCGCTGGAGGAACGCGGCATTGTAGCGGTTGTTGTCGATGATCCAGCGGGCGATGGCCAGTGCCAGCGCCGCATCCGTGCCGGGCGTGACGGGCAGCCACCAGTCGGCCTTGCTTGCGGCCACGTTGAAGCGCGGATCCACCAGCGCCAGCTTCCCGCCCCGCTCCAACATGTTGATCAATTTCCGGGACTGCGCCACGAACGGAAAGTTCGCCGCGCACGGGTCCGACCCGAACCAGAGCACGAACTCGCAGTTCGCCAGATCGGTGCTTCCTTTCTCCTTGTTCATCCCCGTCGCCAGCTCGTAGCCGACGTGGTGGGAAGCCTCGCAGATGCTGGTATGGTCGTGACGCTTGTTGACGGTGCCGAAGCTGTTGCCCCAGAAGCGATCCGTGAATTCCTTCTGGCCGTGCTCGTTGCGTCCGCCGGAGAAGACGACCTTGTTCGCCAGCGGACCCAGCTCGGGGGCGTTGGGATCGATCGGCGTGTCGAGGTCGCGGAGCGCTTTCAAACGAGCGCCGATCTCGCTGAACGCCTGTTCCCAGGTGATCGGCTCCCACTCGCCGCCGCCGCGGGGCCCCACGCGCTTGAGCGGTTCCTTGAGACGGAAAGGATTGTAGACGACCTGAAGCCCCGACTGCCCCTTGGCGCACGCCTTGCCCGCCACCAGCCGCGCCTGCTGCGGGTCCGTATCATACGACAAATGCGGCTCGAGGTTGTTCGGGTGATAGGGATTGCCGTCGATCTTGACCAGAATGCCGTCCACCACTTTGCAGCGGATCCCGCACGCACTGTGGCATTGCAAGCAGACGCTGTATTTGATGTCGACCCGGGAATCGGTCTCCACGAGAACCGGGTTGCCGAAGTTCGCCGCCAACGCCCGGTTCTCCGTAAAGAACAGCGACCCGACGGCCGCCGTCCCCGCCAACGCTCCCGTCGTTTTGAGGAACGTCCGCCGGGTGAGTGGTGCGCCTAGCCACTGGCCTCCCGCGCCGGCTGTGCCGCTACGATTGTTCGCCACCATGCCTTTGACCTCCTTCGGGTGTCGTTCTCGCCCTACTCGACGTAAAACGCCGGGTTGCCCGACGGGCCGTGACACGCGAAACAACCCACCGATTCCATGTCCACCGGTTCCCGCAATGCACCGGCCGATTTCGTCAGGAAATCCGGCCCGTCGCCGTGACAGGCGATGCACCGATCGTTCCCCGTTCCGAAAAACGAGACCATCACCGCGTGGGCCGCGGGCGTGACCCCGTCCAGCGCCTTCTCGTCGGTTCGATCTCCGTGACAGCCGATGCAGTCGGCGTTGTACTGGTCGGAGCCGGGGTCGTGGATGGCGATCAGATCGAAGGAGATGTTCTTCGCGGGCACGAACGCCGTTCCCTCAGCCAGGCAGACCCGCGCCCGACAGGAAAGCCCCTCGCAGCAATCCGTGTCGGTCTCGCAGGCCTCTCCCTCGGCGGCACAGGCGGGGCCGGCCGGTTCGGCACACACGCCCTCCACGCAGGCCAGACCCTCGCAGCAATCGGAGCTCGTCGTGCAGGCCTGATCCGCCTCCGCACAGGCGCCGCCGGGCCCGGGTCCGCCGATCAAACACCCGCTTCCCAATAACGAGAAAGAAGAAACTGCGGCCAATACACCCAAAACCCTGTTCGGAACGTGTCGATCCCGCATGATGAAAGCCCTCTTCTTGCTTTCGGGAATCAAAAGGCCTGATTTCCCGGACCGCGACCTCGCACCAGAAAACGGGAAACGAGCCCAACAAATCGCGTGCCACAGGAATCCGGATTGGCCATTCGTCCAAACGTTTTTCCCGGTTTTTCCACATGCGGCATCAGAGCACCGAAGCGTGATCCCCCTCCCGCGCTCCACCGGGAACCATGAGCACAATCCACAGGACCAAACCGAAGGCCCACAATTGCATCGACATGTCACGAGGCTCGACGAACAGCAACCGCTTGCGCAAGCCGGGATCGTTTTCTCCCCGCCGCCTCGGCACGACCGGCGGGAGCGCGCCATGGGGTTTGACGGGGAATCAGCGCGAGTTGCTGGAGCATCACGCAGACGAAGGTGACGAGGTGCAAACTGTGCAGGTGCGCGGGCGGGCGTTCATCGCCTCCGGCCAGGCGGCGGAACCGCGATGCCCATGCAAACGACCGCTCGATCGGAAAGCGGCTCCGGCCGGCTCTGAGCGCGACCGCTCAATCCAGCCACTGTTTCTTGTCCCTCAGCTTCATGGGGACGTACTGCTCGGTCAGGTAGGAGAGATCCTTGGAGATCATGGCTTCCACCTCCATCTTGAAGCCGTTGGAAAGCATCTTCTTGATCTCCCGCTGCCAGGGGCGTTTGCGCGCGAACCACGGATAGTTCATGATCTGTTTCGCCCGCCGGATGTCGGAGGCGTCCAGCTCGATCTTCACGTCGTCGGTCATGCCGCAGCGCTCGTAGTCGAAGCTGGAGACGCCGATGAACTTCGCGTCCGGAATGGCCATCCGCCGCGACTCGTACGCCAGATTGATCGATCCGTGCTTGATCACCGAGTAGATGTAATACCCCCACGGATCGTTATCGAGCAGCACGAAGACGGGGAGTTTCAACTCCTCGTGCATGCGGCGCAGCAGACGGCGCATGCCGCGCGCCGGCTGACCGCCGCCGTGCGAGATGATGCAACGGTGCTTCTCCCAGAAGCGGTCCTCATGGAACCGCCGCCAGACGGTGTCCTTTTCCACGTGCAGGATGAACTTCGCCTCGCATCGCTTGAACTGGATCACGTCCGGCTCGCAGATGCTGGGGACGGCGTAGCCGGCGCTGCCCATGGCCGTGCAATCCAGCACGTTGCCCGCGTCCACCAGCGTGATCGGCCCCGCCAGGTTGCCCCGGTTGGAGGCGAACACGTGCAGCTCCTCGCGCAGCGCGTCGATGGCGACTTCCAGATCCTCGATGATCGGATCGGATTCGCTCTGGTCGTCGAAGGTCTTCTCGTTGGTGCCTTTGATGGTGTGCTTGCTGAGGTAGTAGATCTGCCGGATGCTGGCCGTCTTGCCCATCTCGATCAGCTCTTTGCACTTGCTGGCCACCAGCAGCGTCTGCATGAAGCGTTTCGCCTGACCGTAGTTGAAGAAATTGCGCGTCTGCTTGTTGTCGCCCATCTCCACATGGCGGGTCTTCTCGTTGTAGGCGACGTTGGAGAGCGTCCGCGAGGGGATGGCAATGGCCGGATCCTGGCGGCGGAACGCCATCTGCGCGATCGACCGGGCGAGCGCTTCGAGCTTCTCGGCCGCCGCCCGACCGTTCCGGCGGGCGCGCGCCACCCTCGCGCCGCCGGAGGACCGCGCTCCCTTTTTTTGCGTGCCGCGTTTCGCTCGTTTCGCCATCGTGTTCAGCGGGAGATGGGAAGAAACCTGCTCCGCCGCGGGGCTAGCCCACTCGTTTGAGCCAACGAATGGCCTCGGGGTGAGACTCCCACGCGAAGCCGATCTCCACCTTGCAGACGTAGGCCTCGTCCGGATCCCCGGGCCCGTAATACGCCGGGGGATTTTTCGGCAGACGCTTCTTGCCCGTCAGATAGGCTTCCACGTGGGGGTTGACCGATCGGGCTTCCGCCAGCGCCTGGGTCGCCCCCTCCTCGTCCCCCGCCAGAAACCGTTCGAGCACCTTCGCCCAGGCGAACATGGCCGACCATTCCTCGTCATAGCGCTCGAACAGCTCGCGGGCGCTTTCCAGATCGCCCCCTTCCAGATAACACCCCAGCAGCGGATAGCGGACCCCCTGATTGTCCTCGGGGTTGAGATCCAGCATCCCTTCCATTTCCTTGATCGCGCCCCGGCGGTCTCCGATCCGCATCAACGCGCCCGCCAGGGCATGACGGGCCCGCATGTACGGACGGGTTTCGAGAAAACTCCAGAACTCGCCGCGGTACTGTTCGAACCATTCCGGCCCGAGCTCGTGCTCGGCGATCTCGACCACCATCCGCATCATGGCGGCGTAGTCCTCGTCCGATTCCGCCGACAGCTCCGCCACGATCGACAGCGCGTCCACGCAATAGGGGTAGACGGCCAGCGCCTGCATGGCCAGGTCCGCCACGACGTCGGGGTCGTCGGCCTCCATCGCCTGGTAGGCCAGGTCCTGGGCCTGCTGGCGATCCTCCGAGCCCGGCTCCGGAACCTGCGAAGCCAACACGCGTTCCGCGCCGAACTTCGAAAACGAGATCACGTCCGGTACGTCGGCGGATTCAGCCGCCTTTTTGGCCTTGGCGCTCTTGCCGCCTCCCCCCTTGGCCTTTTTCGTCGACCGCTTCTTCGCCGTCTTTTTCTTCGCCTTCTTCGCCATCTCGTTTCCTCCAGACCTCAGAAGCCCGTCTTCCCGTGTTCTTCCTTGAACGGCATCCGACACCTATGGATCTGATCCCGAGCCCGTCTCGCCCTCATTGGAAAGACCTGCCCGGCACGCCGCCGGGAGGCGCGCACAAACGAATCCCCACAGCTCGTCCGCCACCGCCAACGCTTGCCGGGCTTGCTCGCTGCTCGGATCCGCCGGCCCGGGATAGCGGAACCGCACCGCAAAAGGCGTTCAAGAAACCACGCGATCTCGCAACCCAGCAAACGAGGGGTCGTGCGCCGCGCAGCGGCGAAGCAGCTCGCCCGGATCGTGAATCCTCTCGAACGCTTCCCGCCGATGAACCAAGTACGCCTTCAAGAGTTTTTCAGCCGCCTGCTGAGCGTGAAACGCCGCCACTTCCGTAAGCGGCGGCTGGTGGCCCAACGCAAGCCTTCCCGCCGTCCGATCATGGGCGGCCTTTTCGAGCCAACGCCTCACCTCCTCCTGCTCAAGCGACATACAGCAGCGCCCCCTTCGTTTCGACCGTCCGTTCAAACGAAACGGGAAGAGCGGCCCGTCTTTCGAATTCGCTCCGCGTATAAACCTGGACGTCCTTAGGCATCGCCAAATCGGAAAGCACCCGATATGCGAGCGCGTCTCGCGTGTACGGGTCCGACGCGCTGTCCTCGACCACAACAAGCAAATCCAGATCGCTCCCCGCGCCGGGGGCACCGTATGCATACGAACCAAAGAGGTAGATCGCGACCGGAGAAAACGCTTCTCGCAATCGGGATACCGCCTCCTGCAATACGACATCGAAATGAGGGGAAATCGAAGACATCGCTCATCGGTTCTCCACGAGCCGCTCTTGCGCCGCAGCGCCGGCGATTGTGCCCCGCCCGTCGTCGCGGATCTCCCAAGCTCGACCGGCTTACCGCTTTCCGGCCCGCTTCCTCGCCCCGCCGACCGACGCCCGCCGCCGACCGGTCGATCCCCGGCCCTTCGGCTTCTCAAAAAGCGGCCCGGCCGGTTCCTCCCCCTCCCGCGGCACGACGACGGTGTTCTCCAGTCCCAGGTCGTTGCCGGGCTGCCGCCGCTTGATGACCTTGCCGTGCTCGTCGAATTCCATGTCCGCCTGCGCCGTGTAGACCTTGGACAATTCGATCAGCGACCGGCGAAGCTCGTCCTTGTTGACGCGCGTCATCGCGCGGGTCGCCTCGACCACCTCGTCAATGTACCGCGTGAACACATCCCGCCTCACCTCCTTGCGAATCTCGTCGTAGTCGGCGATCGCCTCCTTGCCCTCGGAGATGAACGGCACCCACACGCTCGCCAGGTGAATCAGGATCACCATCGGCGCCCGCGGCAGCGCCCCCGACGACTGCGAGACGCCGTAGTTGTTCCACTTGGTGTCCACCACCGCCCGGAAAAGACAGCAGGAACTCTGCTGATACAGCAACGGCACACGGTTGGCGAACCGGATCACCCGTGCATGGACCGATTCCTCTCCGTGGCGATGTCCGTTCTCCTCCGCCTCGTCGTGCTTGTCCGTCCCGAGTTCCCCGCCGTAGGCCAAACCCACTTCGACCTGGAAGGGATTGCCGCGATAGACACTGGGCGGCCTTGTGCTGGCGGTGTAGAACTCCGCCTTGATCTCCTTGAGCAGCCCCGTCAGGATCGCCTCCACGCCGATCGGCGCCAGGCAGTTCGTCGAAGGGGCCTTGAGTTTTGTCCCCTGCAAGGCCGCATACAACCGCTCCGCCGCCTGCGGCGTCACCGTCGAGACCCAGGTGTTGGGCGTCAGCCCCGCTTCGCCGCACACCCGTTTCGCCACCGCGCTGGTGACGCGGGAGAACTCGCCGGTCAGGAACCCGCCGAGCTTCTTCGCCGACGTCTCCTTGAGCATCTTCAGAAACGTGCCCAGCTCGATGCCGTACGGGTGGGGTTTGATCTCGCGCGTCTCCGCGGGCAACTCTTCCGTGCCGCGCGGGAACTCCACCGGCTCGCCCACCGGCGGACGGTACACGATGCGGGCGTGCGGATTGGCGATGGCCGTCAGCTCCAGATACTCGTCGACACTCTGCCGCCCCTTGTTGTAACTGCCCTGAAGCTCGATGCTCACCTGCGTGCCGCGGGGCCAATCCACATCGACCGGCGCATCCCGGATGACGTCGGGCTTGTTCTTGCGGGTGTCGATGGCCAGCGTGTAATCATGGGCCTGTGCCCGCGGTCCCGTCCGGCTGATGATGTGCACCGGTTTTCCCGTGGTGATCAGCCCGTACATCCCGGCCGCGCTGATCCCGATCCCCTGTTGCCCCCGCGACATCTTCAAACGGTGGAACTTCGAGCCGTACAACAGCTTGCCGAAGATGTTGGGGATCTGGCTCCTGACGATCCCCGGGCCGTTGTCACGAACGGTGACCCGGAACCGGTCCTGATCGGTCTGCCGGATCGTCACCTCGACATCCGGCAGGATGCCCGCTTCCTCGCAGGCGTCGAGGGCGTTGTCCACAGCCTCTTTGACCGTGGTCAGCAGCGCCTTGCGCTTGTTGTCGAACCCCAGCAGGTGACGGTTCTTGGCGAAGAACTCGGAGACGGAAATCTCCCGCTGCTGACGGGCGAGCGTCTCCGCCGTCGCCGCCGCCCGGCGGACTCCCCGCCCGCCCGATCGGCGGGACGAGCCGCGCCCGCTCCGTTTCGCCTGCGCATCACGTGCCAACGTCGGTGTGTGTGCCTCCTTCCGGGAAGACGCAGGAAACGCCAGCGGCAACTGCCCCGCCGCCTCGCCCGCGGAGATGGATGTCTGTCGCGTGCCGGCCATCCCTGGCGCTCGTTCCAATCCCACGGCGCCGACGCGCCGTGCCGTCCATCATACCCCGCTTCAAGCCAATCTCAACCGCCGGATCCGCCGCTAGGCTTTGGCACAAGCCGATTCCTGGTGAGTCCCCCGCAGGTCCGGTATAATGGCCCTGTGCCAGCGGCGAAGCCGGGGACCGACCGGGGACTTGAGGCCGTTTCCCCCGGCCGGCGGGAAGGCGGGAAGAAGAACCCCCGACACGCAGCCGTCGATCGGCGGGCGGCCTGCTCGCACTGCCGGACCGGTCGAGCCGGGCCGACACCGTCCTCACGAATCCATGAGCAAGACGACGACCACCATCTGGGAGGACATCCTCGCCCAGGTCCGACTCAACCACCGGGATCTGGTCCGCGGATGGTTCAAGGATCTCGAACTGATCGGCATCGAGCAGGGTCTCGTCCGTATCCGCACCAAAAACCAGGCGCAGGCGGACTATCTCGAACAGCACTGCCTGGGCGCGTTCACCGAGGCCGCCCAGGCCGCCACCGGTCGACTCGTCGCCGCCGTCTTCGAGCCGGAACCCGCGCCGCCGGAAGAAGCGGGCGGCCCGAACGGTTTTAGTCGGCTCGCCACCGGCGGATTGCCCCTGAACCCGGAATACACCTTTGAGCACTTCGTCACCGGCCCGTGCAACCGCCTTGCCCACGCGGCCGCCCAGGCCGTCGCCGCCGACCCGGGGCGAGCGTACAACCCGCTGTTCCTGCACGGCCCGGTCGGCGTGGGCAAGACGCACCTGCTCCAGGCGATTACGCATGAACTGCGTCACCGCCATCCGAACCTGCGCTGCCATTACATCTCGTGCGAGACGTTCACCAACGACTTCATCGAGGCCGTCGAACAGGGCGCCCTGCACCAGTTCCGTTTTCGTTATCGCCACGTGGACCTGCTCGTCATCGACGATATTCAGTTCCTGGCCGAACGCGAACGCAGTCAGGAAGAGTTCTTCCATACCTTCAACACGTTGCATCAGTCGCAGCGGCAGATCGTCCTTTCGGCTGACTGCTCGCCCGCCGAAATCCCCAGCCTGGAAGAGCGACTGGTCAGCCGGTTCAATTCCGGCCTGGTCGCCCGCATGGACAGCCCCTGCCTGGAAACGCGGATGGCGATCGTCCGCTCCAAAGCGAGGCTCCGGTGCATCGAAGTCCCGGAGGAGGTCGTCCGCCTGATCGCCTCGCGGGTGGACACCAACATCCGCGAGCTGGAAGGCGCCCTGATCAAGATCGACGCCCTCAGCCAGACCCGCTCCGCCCCCATCGACGAGGCACTCGCCCGTGAGGCCCTCGCCCTGACCCCGCCGCGAACCGTCAAGATCCCCACCATCCTGGAG
>CAZNQN010000021.1:0-406 GCA_964574925.1 uncultured Phycisphaeraceae bacterium
AGCAACCGCTTCTGAGGCGACATGGACCTCCCTGTGTGCGAGGGTTTCCGCCCGGATCCTCCTCTCCCGGTCCCGTCCGCGCGGGCGTAGTCTAACCGCGCTGGGCGAATCGTGCATTCGACGAGGAACGAGCGGGGGCGACGTGATCCCGGCGCGTCGATCGGCTATAAACAAGGGGCGGTTCGCCCGCGCGAGGGGGCGGGCGGACGACGAGGGCAAGGGCTCGAGGACGGAAGGAAAGGACCGATGAGCAAGGATTCGGATCCCGGCGCGGAACGATACCGCGAGCGGGCGCGACGGGAGAAGGAATACGAGAAGCAATTGCCGGGCGAGGACGAGGAGCCGCTCCCGGAGCCGGTGGAGCCGATCCACGCCGAACAGAAACCGGGACGAAACGATCCGTGCC
>CAZNQN010000021.1:416-10112 GCA_964574925.1 uncultured Phycisphaeraceae bacterium
AGAAATACAAGCACTGCTGCGGCCGGTCGGGGGCGTAGCCGCCGCTTTCGGAGGCATCACCCGACCGCGTCTCCGCGAACGCATCGTCGCGGCGGCCGGTCCGTTCCATCCCGTTCGCGGGTTGTCGGGTTAGCGGACACGATTGCATGTCGGGCGCCGGGCGAAGACGGGCGGGCGAATCGGCGGATGTTGGAATCCCGATCGCCGGGGGATAGAATCGAAGTGGTTAGGATTCCTAAACAAGCGGGAGGACGGCGGTGGCCGGCAGGGAGTTGATCCCGGCCGAGACGGTCGACGAGGTGTTCAAGGCGCTGGCCGTCCTGGCGCGCACGGTGGATCACGTGCTCCAGGAACGGGCGGTGGAGAATGCCCTGGGGCAACCGGTCTCCCTGTCGAAGATCCAGGTGCTGCGGTTGTTGCACAGGCGGGGGGCGCAGACGCCGAGCGGGATCGCGCGGTTTCTGGGCGTGACCCGGCCTTCCGTCAGCCAGCTCATCGAATCGCTCGAAGACATGGGGTGGATCACGCGGCGAAGCGGCGTGCGCGACGGTCGGGAGTTTCTTCTGGAATTGAGCGAAGAGGGACGGGAGCGGTTCCTGGCGGTCCGGCGGCAGCAGCGTCACCTGTTGCGGTCGGCGCTTCGACAGGCGGGTTCGCGGGGGGCGTCCGCCTGGATCCGCACGCTGCGGGAGATTGCGCAGTCGCTGGCGCAGGCGGATCGGGCGTTCGACGCCTTCTGCCTGCAATGCGGCGCACACGCCGACGGCACGTGCGTGCTGGTGGGGGGAGAGGCCGACTGTCCGTTTCTGCATCCGTCCACCCCGCGGCGAGAGGGAAGGCGACGGCTTCGTCCACGCGACCGGGCATAGGAAAGTCGTCGGTATGAATCGTTCCTTGAAGCTTTGAACCTGGTTCGCTCCCTCGGCCGCATGATTCCCCATGGAGGATCGTCATGTTCCCTCCGCCTCCGGAACGTTCCTCCCGAAGGCAGGTTTGTCCATGCGTATCGATGAATGGGGGAAGATAGAGGCGATGGAACAATCCGGACAGATTCCGGTGGATCCACAGCGTGTGGAGTATTTCAGATGCGAACCGTAGGGGCAAGCGTGGGGGGCTCAATTCGAGGCGGTCGGGCCGGATGGCGGGGCATCGAGGCCGGGTGCCTCGCCCTGATCACGCTCCCGCAGCAGCGGCAACAATGCGTCGGCCACGTGGCGAGCGAGAAAGGTCGTGCCGCGGCGGTTGGGGTGATAGTGATCGGGAAAGAACAGCGAGGCCGGATCCTTTGCTTTTGTAAACGCCGGCCAGAGGTCGATCAGGGGCCGACCCTGCGCCCGCCGCCGTCGCCGCAACGCCTCTACGTACAGCGGCACGCCGCGATCATAGGGCGGCGGCAGGTGCTTCACGTCGGCGAGGAACGTGACGGGGATGAACACCGCCCCCTCGGCCTCGCAAAGCCGGTCCAGCGTGTCGAGATTGCGCAGGTAGAGAGCGACCGTCCGATCGAACGTGGGCGCCCCCTCTTCCGAGTCTTCCGGCCGGTAACGCGGCGCCAGGTCCGAGCCGAGCCAGCCCAGCTTCCGGCCCAGCATGTTGATCAGCAGACTGTTTTCCAGGTAGAAGCCCCGTCCGGCGTTTTTCAATCGTAAATAGTCCCGGACACTGCGTGCCTCGACCAGCTCCGACGGGAAAGCGATCCAGCGGTCGGCTTCACGATCCGGACGCACGTCGTTGATCGCGCCGTACTGGATCACGACATCCGGCTTGAGGGGCAGCACCCGCAGGTAGACGCGGATCAACTGTTGGAGCGTGTTGTGGCCGTTGCAGCCGGCATTGAGCACCGTGACGTTGGGGCCCAGCGTCTCGCGCAGGCGGCGTTCCAGCCGCACGGCCCACGTTTCGTCGTCGTTGAGTCCGTATCCGAACACGGCCGACCCCCCCGCCAGCACAATCAACGTTTCGTCTTCCGGTGACGGTCGGCTTCCCGGATGCACGCGGAACGTGTTTCCGTCCGTGGTGTAGGTCGCGCCGGCGATGGTCCATCGGTGGTTGGGCGCCGCCTCGAAGCCCATCAGGGCCGAACGCCGGTGGCCCCACGCCCGATACCAGGCGAAGGCGTCGCGGTGAATCCACCCCAGACTCGCCTCCAGGAACAACACCATCCCCGCGGGCACCGCCAGGAGGAACAGCGCGAACACCATCTGCCGGTTTCGCGGCGCCCGGCGCACCAGCCATGCCAGAAACGCCGCCCCCCCCGCCACGCCGCCGAGCAAGGCGATCAGGAAAACCAGATAGGCCTTGCTGTAGGTCCAGAGAACCGGGGAGCTGCTTCGATGCGTCAACCACGGGGAGACGACGGCGAGCAAGATCGCTGCCAGAAGCGCGAACACCCGCCACGGGAACGGATTCTCGTCCCCGCGCGCGGCGGATCCCGAAACCGTTCGGGCTTTGTCCACACGGATGACCAATCCCTCCAACGTCGGCGAAACGCAGCTCATGTTAACGTTATCGGTCGAAACGGCGGGGAGCTGAATCCTGGACCGAGACGTCCGCCGAGGGGATTGATCGGATCGGCCTGGGCATCGCCTGGAAGACGATACACCAAGAGGGGCGCAGAATCAGGCGACGGCGTTTTTGCTCTTGGTGTTCCGGTACGCGGGCCTGAAATCGGTGCGACAGCCGAGACGCCGTCCGGCGGCGGACAAACGGCCGCTGCGCCGTTTCGAACGATCTGCTAGTTCCGTGCGCCCACCGCGGCGAGGCGCTGCGCCGCCTGGCTGCGCGGGTCGAGCGCGACCGCCCGGCGATAGGCGCGGACGGCCTCGTCCCGCCGTCCCATCCGTTCCAGCGTGAATCCCAGATTGTACCAGCCCAGCGCATTGCCGGGGTCGCTTTCCACGACGCGCCGATAAAGTCGCAGCGCTCTTTCTTGTTCGTGGCGCAGGAAGTGGAAGTTCCCCCAGACGAGCAGTGTCCGTTCGTCCAGTGTCCACATCTTGTCCATGCGTCGCAGCAACGATGCAACCGTCGCCGCTGTTTCCTGGGCGGCATAGCGAGCCGTCCGACGAAGGAGCTGTCGCGCGCAGCGGCACAGCGATTCCTTGAGATGGTACGCCGTCCGTTCCAGGGCCGCGGGATCCGGCGCCGCATGAAGCAACCGGTCGTGGAGATCCAGGCCATCGCCGAGGACGCGGATCGCCAGATCGAAATCGTTCGCCTCCACGGCCGTCTCGATCACCCGGACGAGCACCCGCTCGTCATCGGGTCGTTCGCGGTAGACCGTCTGGATCATGCGGTGCGCCCGTGCGATGTCGCCGGCGCGTGCGTAGGCTTGTGCCCGTCGGAGACGCGCCGTCCAGTCGCCGCGGAGGCGTTGCACTGCCTGCCGGTACGGGTCATCGAGGTGGAGCCGGCCGAGCTGCGTCCCCGGCCGCAACAATAGGGCTGCGGCCGCCGACGCCGCGCCTTCCAGCGCGTTCAAACGGGCGATGGCGGCCAGCGTCGGTCCGTCTTCGGGGGCTTCGGCCAGTGCCCGTTCCAGATGGACCCTCGCCGGTTCCGGTTTCCCCAGGGCCAGCAGCGTCTGTCCCAACCCGCGATGAATGATGCCCTGGTCCGGATCGAGTTGCAGGGCGGTTTCGTAGGCCTTGACAGCCTCGGCCCAGCGGTTCTGCCGCGCGAGCACCTGCCCGATGCGATACCAGAGCGGGGCGTAGTCGGGACGGAGCCGCGCCGCCTCCCGCAATCGAGCAAGTACCATCTCCGGCGGTTCACCCCACGTTTCCCCGATCACCGCCCCGTGATAGAGCCAGCGAAAGTCGTGCGGATCGAGACGGTGCGCCTCCTGATACGCCCGCGCCGCACAATCGTGCAGGACGTGGGCATCGCAGACCATGCCCAGTGTTCCCCAGGCTTCGGCCGAATCCGGATCCTTTTCCACGGCCTTTCGGGCGACCTCCAACCGCCGTGCCACCTCCGGATCCATCCCCGCCACGGAAACGGGCGGCATCGACGCCGGACGGATTGCGGATGCGGAAGTCTGAGCAGGGACGTCCGGCGACCGGTTCTCTCTAGGCGTGCGATGCGCGCTCCATATCCCCCAACCGGCGGCAGCCGCCGCGACGACGACCGTGATCGCCGCCGGGATTCCACGACGGCCCGGGCGCTTTGCCGTTGTGGGCGGGTGTTTTCGGGCGCTTTTCTTTTGCTTCTGTCGCCTGCGTGTCACGGCAGCACCATCCCTTCGCCTCGACGAACGGTCACATAGGTATTGAGCGCGCCGACCGGGAACGATTCCCGCATTCCGTCCGGCCAGCGGACCTCCAACCGTTCCACCGTCGATGCGTCGCCCAGGCCGAAATGCGCGAGCGGTTCGCTTGCAGACAGATAGCTGAATCCGCCGTTGATCGTCCGCACGAGCCGCCTGTCCGCTGTCACGACCGTGACACGAGCACACAGGGCATCACGGTGATATCGCGGGTCGATCGCGCGCACGATCAGCCAGTTTCCCCGCCGCGGAGCGTCATTGCGATAGAGGCGCGCCGGCCCGTCCCCGTTGGTGAGGAGGACGTCCAGGTCGCCGTCCCGGTCGATGTCCCCGACGGCCAGACCGCGCGAGACTTCCACCGGGGCGCAGATCGTGTCCAGTTCCCGCCCCGCCGGCTGGAAGCGACCGTGCCCGTCGTTGAGGTAGAACAGGTTCGGCTCGGCGTAGGTGTTCCAGACGGGATCCAGCCTGGCCCCGGGGAGGACCTTCCCGTGGTTGACCCGCCCGTTGACGATCAGCAGGTCGAGGTCACCGTCCAGCTCCACGTCGAAGGCGGCCGTGCCGAACCCGGTGTACGGCACGCTCGTCCACCCCAGACCGCTTTCCCCCGTCGCATCGACGAACCCCATCGCGCCCAGGTTGCGGTAGTAGGTGTTGCTCTCGGTCCGCAGATGGGTCATGAACAGATCGAGCCGACCGTCGCCGTCGAAGTCGGCCGCCACCACGCCCATGCCCGCCTCGGCCTTTCCCTGAAGATTGAATGCCGCCCCGTAGGCGAGCGCTTCGTCCCGGAAGGTGCCGTTTTTCTGGTTGATCCAGAGCTGATTGGCATAGGCGTCGTTGGCGACGTAGACGTCCACCCAGCCGTCGTCGTTGAAGTCCTCGCAGACCACGCCCAGACCCGCCGCCCGCAGCGGCGCAATCCCGGCCTCGACGGATACGTCGCGGAAGCGGGGAACGCCCTCGATCAGCCCTTCATTGTGGAGGAGCACGTCGTGCACCGGCTCGAACGCGGTTGGGCCGCAGTATTCCGGGCGGCCCGCATCGTCCGTGCAGGTGTGCAGCGGGTTGTATTCCACGTACCGCACGACGTAGATATCCAGCAGACCGTCCCGGTCATAGTCCAGGAACGAGGCCGACGAGGACCATCCGGAAACCGTCACGCCCGCCCGTTCGGTGATGTCCTCGAAGGTGCCGTCGCCCCGGTTGCGATACAGGCGGTCCGCTCCGTAGTTCGTGACGTACACGTCCGGGAAGCCGTCGTTGTCGATGTCGGCAACGGCGACGCCCATGCCGAACCCGGCGTCCCCCAGCCCAGAGCTTCCAGTGACGTCAACGAACCGTCCGTCCCGCTCCTGACGGAACAGGCGGTTGATGGGAGGCGGACCCTCGCGCTGATCGATCGACACGAATGTCCGATTCCCGTTGATCAGGTAGACGTCCAGATCGCCGTCCCGGTCAAAGTCGAACAACGCGGCTCCCGATCCCATGATCTCCGGCATGTGCAGCTTCCCCGAGCGTCCGGCATCGTGCACGAACGTCAGACCGACGTCCCGGGTGATCTCCCGGAACCACGCCGTCGGCTGCGCCGTCTTGTTCGAAGAGGAATCGTTCCCGGGACATCCGCCCAGGGCGCAGAGCGTCACCGTGCCCCCCGCCCACACGCAAACATGGCGCGGCACCCGACCCATAATCCCACCACTCCGAACCCGACCGTCGGTCCGCCCGCAGGATTCCGGGGGTGCTGCGCGGCCGACCCGGACCCGTGCTACGCAGCGCGCCGCCTGTCAACGAGCCAGCGAAACGAACCTTGAACCGGATTCGACGGATGCACGAACCGACACCACCACGACGGTCTGGCGGGCTGCCCCGACGCACGTGAGCTGTTTTCACATGAGCGATACGGATCCGTAATGGGGCTCGGCCCGCCCGTGTCTGAACTTGTAAGAATTCAGTATAGAGGAACCCGCCGCGGGGAAACAAGGAAAAAGTTACGCTTCCGGTCTCCGGAACGTCCGGTATTGCGGCGCGGCGTGTCGTGTCGTGGGGGTTCCGTCCCCGGGGATCCTTCCCGAGACACGCCGGCTTGACGCCCGGTCGGCTCCCCGGCATATCGGTCCCCCGCCATGCCCCGCATCGATGATGACGCCCTCGTCCTCCGCCGTCTGGACTACTCCGAGACCTCGCAGGTTCTCGTGCTGCTGACGCGGCGGCACGGCAAGGTCCGCGTGCTGGCCAAGGGGGTCCGCCGCGGGACGAAGACCCGCTTCGCGCCCGGGATCGACTTGCTGGAGTTCGGCCACGTCGGCCTGACCGCCCGCGCCGACCGCGGCGCGGGGCTCGCCACCCTCACGGAATGGAAACCCACCCGCCCCCTGGGGCCTTTGCGGGACGATCTGCTCCGCCTGTATGCCGCCCAGTATCTGGCCGAGATCCTCGCTGCCCTGACCGAGGACTGGGATCCGCATCCCGGATTGTTCGAGCGGATCGAGCAGACCTTCGAGCGGCTCGCGACCGCCGCCGATCCGCTCCCGTCGCTGGTCCGGGCGCAACTGGCCGTTCTGGACAGCGTGGGATCACGTCCTCGTTTCGATGCGTGCGTCGCCTGCGGGCGGGAGGAGACGTTGACCCATCTGTCCTCCTTCGAGGGAGGGATGCTGTGCCGCAACTGCGAACCGTCTTACGCGGAGAAGTGGGAGGTCTCCGCTTGTGCGCTGCGCTTTCTTCGTGCCCTCCTCGCCCAGCGGGTCGATCCGGGGACCGGCCCGCACGACTCTCGCGAAACCGGCCCATCGGAGGCGCCGGGCGTTTCGCGGCGGGAGGGGCTCGACGCCTTTCCCGTGCTGAACTACCACATCGCCCATCTGATGGGCCGCCGTCCCCGCGTGGCGGACCTGCTCCTTACCGCCGCCCGCCCGCTCCGCTAGCAGTGCCGCCCATCGTTCCATCCTCTCCCTCTTCAAACCCGCCATAAACCTTATCGAGCCGCCCTGAACCGGGCGCAACGTCTCGGATCCCGCTCCGCATCGCTGGAAAACGGGCGGATCGAAGCCTCGAGAAACGCTTTCGTGTTCCGCGTATCCCGCGAAACGGCGTCGTCAGCGCCCGGCTCGGCGGCCCGCGAGCGCCCGTTACAGCCGGGGATTTCGGAGCGGAGCGAGCGTCCGGTTCCTGTGTTCGGTCAACCGTTCCCCGGCGGATTCGGTCGCCCGTCCAAGGTCGTCCCCCCTTCGTCCGATACAACCGGTATGCGTTTGACGCGCACCGGCCGCGTCGTAAGATCGATCTCTCACCCCGAACGTTGGAACAGCAAGGAAGGACACACACCATGGCGACGGCGAAACCACGTTGGATCTACAGCTTCGGCAAGGGCAAGGCGGAGGGACGCGGCGATCAGAAGGAGTTGCTCGGCGGCAAGGGTGCCGGCCTTGCCGAGATGACCCGCATCGGACTGCCCGTCCCCGCGGGGTTCACCATCACGACCGAGGCGTGCGCCTGGTACCACCGGCACGGGCGGAAGTGGCCGACCGGTTTGAAGCAGCAGCTTCGCACGGCCGTGCGCAAGCTCGAACGCGCGTGCGGGAAGAAGCTCGGGGATCGTCGTGATCCGCTGCTGGTGTCCGTCCGCTCCGGCGCCGCGCAGTCGATGCCGGGGATGATGGAGACCATCCTGAATCTCGGGCTCAACGACGCATCGCTGGAGGGTCTCGCCCGCGTCTCCGGCAACCGCCGTTTCGCCCTCGACGCGTATCGCCGCTTCATCATGATGTACGGCTCGATCGTGTGCGGCATCGCGCGGGACCGGTTCGAGGAACGGTTCGAGCGTGTCAAGGCGGAGCGCACCCGTCTTCGCCTCGGCAAGCCGGAGGGCGAACGCATCCTCGACACCGAGGTCAACGAGTCGGAACTCGAAACCGTCGTCCAGTCCTTCAAGAATCTCTACCGTGAACAGACGGGCAGCGACTTCCCGCAGGATCCGCAGGTCCAACTGGAAGGCGCCGTCAGCGCCGTCTTCGATAGCTGGATGGCCGAAAAGGCCGTCACCTATCGCCGGGTGGAGAACATCACCGGCCTGGCGGGAACCGCCGTCAACGTCGTGCAGATGGTCTTCGGCAACATGGGCGAAGACAGCGGCACCGGCGTCTGCTTCACCCGCGACCCCAGCACCGGCGAACCTGTCTTTTACGGCGATCTGCTCATCAATGCCCAGGGGGAAGACGTCGTCGCCGGCATCCGCACGCCGGTCAAGCTCGATCAGTTGCGCACGGAGATGCCGGAGGTGTACGACCAGCTCGAGGCCGTCCGCGCCATGCTCGAAGTCCATTACCAGGACATGCAGGACCTGGAGTTCACCATCGAGCGCGGCAAGCTGTACATGCTCCAGTGCCGCGTCGGCAAACGGTCTCCCGTCGCCGCCTTCCGCATCGCCGTCGATCAGGCGACCAAGGGGCTGATGACCCGCCGGGAGGCCAGCCGTCTCGCCAAGAAAGGGTACCTCTCCCCGCGCTATGCCCAGGCCGCCTGCAAACCCATCATCACCAAGGACCAGGCGATCGCCCGCATCAAGCCGGAGGACATCGAGCGGTTGTTCTATCCCGTGGTGGATCAAGGCATTCCGGCGGAGGAGCTTTCCCGTCGTCGTCTGGGCGCGGGCATCGGGGCCGTTCCGGGCGCCAGTTGCGGGAAGATCGTGTTTACCGCCGCCGATGCCGAGTCCCGCGCCAAAAAGGGAGACGAGGTCATCCTCGTCCGCAAGGAGACCTCGCCGGAGGACGTGGGCGGCATGCACGCCGCCGTCGGCATCCTCACCGCCACCGGCGGCAAGACCTCGCACGCCGCCGTCGTCGCCCGCGGGTGGGGAAAGTGCTGCATCGTCGGGTGCGACGCGCTGTCCATCAACGACAGGGACAAGACCCTGTCACTGAACGGCCGGATCCTCCGCGAGGGTGAGGAGATCACCCTCGACGGCAGCACGGGGGAAATCTACGAAGGGGCGTTGCATCTGGTGCAGCCCGAGGCCCCGCCGGAATACGACACCCTGATGCGGTGGTGCGACCGACGCCGGCGTCTCAAGATCCGCGCCAACGCCGACACGCCGCAGGACGCCCTCAAAGCCGTCGAACTCGGGGCGGAGGGGATCGGTCTGTGCCGCACGGAACATATGTTCTTCGATTCCTCCCAGCCGCAGCGGCTCGTCGCCATGCGCGAGATGATCCTCGCCGACTCCGATCACGAGCGACGCGTCGCCCTCGACAAGCTGCGGGCATTCCAGAAGGAGGACTTCGAGGGCATCTTCGCGGCCATGCACGGCAAACCCGTCACCGTCCGCCTGCTCGATCCGCCGCTGCACGAGTTCCTTCCCCGTGACGACAACGTGGCGGGCCAGCAGGCCGTTCTCGATGAACTCAACCGCCAGCGCGGCCCGGACC
>CAZNQN010000021.1:10122-12826 GCA_964574925.1 uncultured Phycisphaeraceae bacterium
CACGAGGCCAACCCGATGCTGGGGCACCGCGGCTGCCGCCTGTGCATCACCTTCCCCGAGATCCTCGACATGCAGGTGCGGGCGATCATCGAGGCCGCTCTGGAGTGCCGAAGCCGTGGCACCAAAGTCCTGCCCGAGATCATGATCCCGCTCTCGATGGACGACAAGGAATTGTCCCTGCTGATCGACCGCGCGCGGAGCGTGGCCGATGCCGTCCTCAAGGAGCACAGGGCCAAGCTCAACTATCAGGTGGGCACGATGATCGAGACACCGCGCGCCGCCCTGCTCGCCGGTCGAATGGCCGACGCCGCCGACTTCTTCAGCTTCGGCACCAACGACCTGACGCAGCTTGTCATGGGTCTTTCCCGCGACGACGCCGCCCGCTTCCTGCCCGACTATCTGGATGAGCACAAGGCGGGTGTGTTTGCACGGGATCCGTTCCAGTCGATCGACGTGGAAGGCGTCGGGGCGCTGGTGCGTGCCGCGGTCGAGGCCGGCCGATCGACCAAACCCAAACTGAAGATCGGCGTCTGCGGCGAACACGGCGGCGACGCCTTCTCCATCCGCTTCTTCGAATCGGTGGGCATGGATTACGTGTCGTGCAGCCCGCTGCGCGTCCCCATCGCGCGGCTTGCCGCCGCGCAGGCGGCCATCCAGGCGAAGGCGGTACGGCCTCGTATCCTAAAGGCCAATGCGAAGCCGAAATCGGCGATCGGTCGGCCTTCCGCCCGACTCGCCGCCCGCAAGACTCGCAAGAAAAGCGGGCGGAAGACAACGGCTCGGCGCACCAAGCGATCCACCCGCGCGAAACGCTAACCCGGAACTTGGGTGCAAGCAAAACCCGCCGCCGACCGCCCCGCATCGCGGTCCCTAAAACGGAGCCGCGAGCGCTTGCCTGTGCGTGCCCGCACGCAGACAGGTGAGGGAACGGAAGTCAGCAGAGCCGCGACCGTCAGGGAGCGGCAGCCTCGCCGGAACCGCAATTGCCTCGATGCGCGTCGCTCTGCGGAGAGGGGTCAGCGGGGGATCGCCCCTTCCTCGGCGGCATGATGGCTCCGAATCCATCGCATGCCGGCGTCACCGTGGCGTAACCTCCTCCCGGATTGTTGTGCGCGTTCCGTTGTAAAGTTCCGCAGGTGGGCCTATGGTGTTTGTGCCCGCCTCGGATTGAAATACCGTTCGGATGATCCGGGGTGGCTCGGATGGAAAGCATCAAACTCAAACCGCCGTTCAGATCGGCCTCCCGAGGGAGGGGACCGGATGGGCGGGAAAAAGGAATCGGGTTTCAACGATTGCGAACGAAGGAGGACCGTAGCATGACACGAATGATCGACAAGATGGGATGGAAGGCGCTGTGCGCGTCGATGTTGCTGGCCGGCGGGGTGCTGGCCGCCGAGAACGAATTGCCCAAGTGTCCGGTGACGGGCGAACCGGTGGACTTCTCCGTCAGCACGTCCACGGATCACGGGCCGGTCTATTTCTGTTGTAAGGGATGCATCAAGAAGTTCAAGGCCGACCCCGCCAGCTTTTCCAAGGAAGTCGCCGAGCAGCGGGCCGCGCTCGCCAAGCTCGACAAGGTTCAGGTGAAGTGCCCCATCTCCGGCGAACCGATCGATCCCAAGGTTTCCATCGAGCATCACGGCAAGAAGGTCTTTTTCTGCTGCCCGAAATGCATTGGGAAGTTCCAGAAGGATCCGGCCAAGTATGCCAAGGCCCTCGCCGCCAGCTACACCTATCAGACCAAGTGCCCGATTACCGGGGAGGAGATCGACCCGGCCGTCTTCACCACCCTCGCCGACGGACGCAAGATCTACTACTGCTGCAAAGGGTGCGAAAAGAAGCTCTTCGGCAATCCCGTCAAGTTTCTGCCCAAACTCGCGGAACAGGGGTATCCCTACACCCCCAAGGATCTGAAGAAAAAGAGCGCGAGCGACCATGACGATCACGACCACGGTTCGCACGGAGGTCACGGGCACGGCGGCTGATCACGGCCCTGCTCCCATTGCAAGGCGGCGTTTGAAAAATCGTTGAACGCCATCGGGGCGTCGCCGGTCGGACGAATGTCTTCCGAGCCGGCGACGCCCCACGTTCTGAGATCCCCTTCAAGAAGCAGCAGATCAGCCGGCCCCCTTCGAGCTGTCAGCGTACCGCAAGTAAGGAATCGGACCCCACGGGAAAACGGCGCCCAATACGCCACCCAACGGGTCGCATTTCGGGGCTTTCGCTTTCGCGAGTCTCCGAGATCCGACTTCCAAACTTCCACCGGATGTTGCATCAAGGAAACGCGATAAGCACCAGAAGGACGGTCCAATATGTGGCGCCCACAGGCACGGTCCCGGAGGGATGCGAGCCCCCGACCCGCGTTTCCAACCCCCCTGGTTTATGTACCGTTGCTATGAGAGTGTCCGTGTGTTCGTCCTGCCGGGCGGGCCGCATATCCCCGGTACGGGTGATCGTCGATTCGCCGAGATGGGACGGCATCGACTCGCGGTAGGACCGGGAAAGGACCTGGGCATTTCTACGTCCGTAACGTCACGCGGGGGACCGGTTATGAGGGAACGGGGTTTTCGGCAAGGAAGCCGTCGACGAGGGTGGCGAGCCGGGACGGACTGATCGGCTTGGGGAGCACCTGGACGGGGGAAGCAGGGAGGGTGGCGGCGGCGACCGTCTCGAAGTCGGTGCGTCCGGTCAACACGATGACGCC
>CAZNQN010000022.1:0-12814 GCA_964574925.1 uncultured Phycisphaeraceae bacterium
GGGTAGGGGCGTGTCCGCACGACGATCGTCGGACCGCTCCCTCGCCTGTCTGCGTGCGTGCCCGCACGGGCAGGCGGTCGCGGCTCCGTGCAACGTCGCGGTTGCGTCGGGGGAGGCCGCCGTCGGTTGCGTGTGGGAGATGTTCGCCGTTTTTCCGGCAGCCGTGGAGCGAAAGGAAGACGGGTCGGCGGATGCATATGAAGCGCCGACGAGGCGGGGAATCGCATGAATATCATCTTGACCAACGACGACGGGTATCAGGCGCCGGGGCTGGCGGCGGCGTATGAGGCGCTGCGGGCGTTGGGCACGGTGCACGTCGTGGCGCCGCGGGAGGAGCGGTCGGCGTGCAGCCACGCCATCACGCTGCGGCGACCGATCACCGTGCGGCGGGAGGCGCATCCGTCGATGGGACCGATCTTCACCGTGGAGGGATCGCCGGCGGATTGCGTGCGGCTGGCGGCGGTCGCCCTGATCGACAAGCCGATCGATCTCGTGGTGGCCGGCATCAACGCGGGGGCGAACGCGGGCGTGGACACGTGGTATTCGGGGACGGTGGCCGGGGCGAGGGAAGCGGCCGTGCTCGGTTTGAAAGCCGTGGCCGTCTCCCAGGCGCGGCGGGCGGAACGGGAGACGGACTGGGCGCGGGCGGGCGAGGCGACGGGCATCGTGCTGCGACATCTGTTCGATCAAACGCTGCCCGGTCCGGGGTTCTGGAACGTGAACCTGCCGGCGCCGATTCCATCGGAGGTGGAAAAATCGATCGAACACGTGCCGGTGTCCACTCAGCCGGTGCCCATGCAATTCGACCGCCGCGAGGGCGACGACGGCCAATCCATGCAGTTTGCCTACGGAGCGTCGTACTGGCTGCGCGACGTGAGCGGACCGAGCGATTACAGCGTCCTGCGGGACGGGCGCATCGCCGTCAGCGCCGTGCCGCTGTTCGGGCGGTTCTAACGTCTTTTTCAACCATGTGAACCGGGCATTTCTCCAGCAGATGGAGTATGGCGAGATCGCGCGGGGGCAAGCCCGCGGCTCGGACACCCCAACGCACACCGTTTTCCTCCGCTGAGGTTCCTGCGCCCCTTGACTTCCGGCATGTGTTCGGTATATGTTAGGTATTCGAAGGGGGGACTTGAGGAGACGACGTTGGAGGAAACCTCGTCACCGATGACGGAGAGGTGCTTTCCGGAAGGGGAAGCCGGCGCGCTGACGCCGGCGCAGCGGGCGCTGGTCCGCGAGAACCTCGGTCTGGTGGCGGTGCATCTGAAACGCTTCGTGGGGCGGATCGGGGCACCGCGCCGGGACCGGGAATGGGACGACCTGTTCCAGGAGGGATGCCTGGGGTTGATGCGGGCGGCGGCCGATTACGATCCGGAGCGGGGGATTCCGTTCGCGTCGTTCGCACTGCCGCGGATCCACAAGGCCGTCAGTCTGGCGCTGCAACGAAAGTTCCGCACGCCGTCGGCGACGCGGGTCGGGCAGGATTCCACCGCGGACCGGAAGACGACCGTCGTTCCCGCGTCTGTTTCGCTGACGCCGACCGTGCCACCGCGAGCGCGGCGGACCTCTGCGGCGGAGCCGACGGAGGAAGATCGCGAAACGATCGGGCAGCGGCTGCGGCACAAATACGAACGGGCGGTGCGGAAGGCGGCGGCATGGATCGCGCGGGCGGCGTCGCCGCGCGGCGACCGGCACCTGCTGGTGGACCGGCTGGTGGAACAACGCCTGCTCGTGCCGCAGGAAGAAGAACGGACGGCGCTGCGGCAGATCGCGCGGGAGACGGGATCGTCCTTCGCGCGGGTCGCGCAGTGCGAGCGGCAGTTGCAACGGGTGATCCGCGAGGCGCTGGAAGGCGATCCGGAGTTTGCGGCGTTGCGGGAATCGGCGCGGCGGCGGCGGGAGGGGATCGACGCGCCGATCGATCGGGCGCTGGAACGGGAGCTTGCCCGTCTCAGCGGCGAGGCGTTCGTGCGGGCGTTGCGATCCTCGGACCACCGGCAACGGGTGGAGCTGCTGGACCTGCTGCTGTCCGTGAGCGGGACGGGACTGGAGCGCGCGATCCGGGCGGGGGTCGCGACGCTGCCCGGGCATCTGCGGGAGCGGTTGTTCCAGGAAGCGGGTCGGCGGGGCGTGCTGCGGTCGATCGGATCCGCGCATCGGTCTCAAACGAAGAGGCGAGAAACACCCGGATGATCGGCCGTTCCCGCCGAGTCGGCATCGCCTCCGTGTCCGGTGACGAATCACGGCGAAGGCGGTCGGCGGATGTTCAGGGCGCCGGCGTGAAACCGCAAGCGTGGGCGGGCAAAGGAAGGTCCGGAGAATCGCAGGGCCTGTAGCCGGCACGGGCCAGAAGATCCGTCAGTTTTTCCCCGGCGGGGCCGTGCCCGTCGCCGCGCGGTCGGAGAATCCACAGGCGACCGCGCGGGGCAAGGCGGGGTCGAAGCTTGCGGGCGAAGTAGGCGGCTTCCTCTTCGTCCTTCGGGGTGAGAAAGGCGGCGTGGAGCGGTCCTTCCGAGGGGCGGGAGAAACCAGCCAGGAGTCGGTGCAACCGCTTCTTGAGGGCGGTGTCGTGACCGCCGATCCAGACGCGGGCACCGGGCGGCAGGTCGAACCACCCGGCGGCTTCATGTGGCCGGTCTCGGCGCTCTTCGTCGGGAGGCAGATCGGTCATTCGCGATTCCTCATTCGGCGTTCGTCCTCATTCGACATTCGTCGGACCGCTCCCTCACGGTCGCGGCTCTGTTCTACGGTCGCGGCTCTGTTCTACGGTCGCGGCTCCGTGGGGGAGGTCACGACTCTGCCGGGAAACGGCGTTCGGTGAGGGCAGGAAACATCGACCCGCATTTCCACAGTGTCGTAGTGCACAGCGTTCTTCGAAACCACGAACCGCCCGTTTGCCCGTGGAGGGGCGGCATACCGTGATGTCGTGCGGGCTTCAAGCCTGCGGCCGCAACATCAAAGCGATGACGATCGATCCGAGCAACGCGCCCAAGCCACGGTTCGAAGAACAAACACGAGAAACACGCTCGCCGATTCATAGAGGCTGACGGGCACGGCGGTGGTTATCGTTTGATGGCCACCGGCTGGGCGGAGACGTTGGCCAGCATCCGGTCGAGGGCGAGACGGGCGAGGCGGCGGGTTTCGGGATCGACGCGGATGAGGTTGGGGACGCGCCCCTCGGCCAGTTCATCCAAGGCCCACAGCAGGTGTCTGGGATCGACGCGGTACATGGTGGTGCAGAGGCACTGGATGCCGGAGAGGGAGCGGATGAACTTGTCGGGGTGGCGCCGGGCGAGCCGGTTGACGAGGTTGATCTCCGTGCCGATGGCCCAGCGGCTTCCCGGCGGCGATTCGGAGACGGTGCGGATGATGAACTCGGTGCTGCCGGCAAGATCGGCCTGCTGCACGACCTCCCACTTGCATTCGGGGTGGACGAGGATTTTGCAATCCGGATCGGTGCGGCGGATCTGCTCGCACTGCTGGACGGTAAAGAGGCCGTGAACGCTGCAATGCCCCTTCCAGAGGATGACACGGGCGGCGCGGACCTGCTCGGGCGTCAGGCCGCCGTCGGGGAGGTGCGGATCGTAGACGACCATCTCGTCGAGGGGGACACCCATGCCGTAGGCGGTGTTGCGTCCGAGGTGCTGATCGGGCAGGAAGAGCACCTTCCTGCCCCGGTCGAACGCCCAGGCCAGAACGGCGGGGGCGTTGCTGCTGGTGCAGCAGGCGCCGTGACGTCCGCCGCAAAAGGCTTTCACCGCGGCGGAGGAGTTGACGTAGGTGATCGGCGTGACATCGACGCGGCACTGTCCGGTCAGAAAGTCCCAGGCGTCCTCGACCTGGTCGATGTCGGCCATGTCGGCCATGCTGCACCCGGCGGACAGATCGGGCAGGATGACGCGGACGGTGTCGTCGGTGAGGATGTCGGCGGACTCGGCCATGAAGTGCACGCCGCAGAAAACGATGAACTCGATGCCCTTCTGGCGGGCGCCGATCTGGGCGAGCTTGAGGCTGTCGCCGGTGTAGTCGGCGAAACGGATGACGTCGTCCTGCTGATAGTGGTGTCCGAGGATGACGATGCGGCCGGCGAGCTGTGCCTTGCGCGCCGCGATGGCGTCGCCGAGTTCGTCCTCGGTGAGTTTCCCGTACTTCGGCGGTAGCGGCGGCTGGAACAGCATGGTCTTTGCATCCGACGCCCGGACGAAGCCGCCCGTCCGGCGGCCGACCGGTTCGACGGGTTCCCTTCCGTCCCTCCTATTGTATCGACGTTTTTCACGCCCGACCAGTTCGTGATTTCCGTCCCCGTCGGTCGTCGAGCGTTTCTCGAATCGATGGATCAGGTCTTTCCCCGCGGGATGCGGGTGGAGTACGGACCGAGGGCGAAAGCTTGCCGTGTCAGGGCGCCGCCACGAGAAACGCGGGGGGTTATTCGGCGATCCACTCGGCCAGGGAGGGGTCGAGCAATTCCCGCAGGCGGCCCAGGGCGCGGCGTTCGATCTGTCGGACACGTTCCTTGGTGACGCCGAACCGCCGCCCGAGCTGCTCGAGCGTCAGCGTGCCGTCGCCTTCGCCCAGGCCGAAGTGACCGGCCACGATCTCCCGCTCCCGCGGGGCGAGCTGTTGCAGGGCGGCGGCGATGCGCTCGCGGACGCGGCGGCGGTCGGCCGGGTGCGCCTCGACCGGACGGGGATCGGCCGTCGATTCCAGCAGCTCATCCTGTCCCGTCATGTGCCGCGCGCCCGCGTACCAGCGTTCCGGAATGCGGCGGGCGTAGTTCTTGACGATCACCCAGGTGGCGTAGGTGCTGAAGCGCGTCCCGCGTGTGAAGTCGAACCGCTCCACGGCGCGGATCAGCGACATGTTCCCGTCACTGACGACCTCGAAGAAGCGGTCGGAGACGCCGACATGCTTCTTGGCGATGCTGACGACGAGACGGAGATTCGCTTCCACGATGCGCTGTTTGATCCGCTCGCAGTCCGCGATCCACGATTGGAGCGTCCGGAAGACGTCCGCGGGGACGGGGTCGGCCGCGTATCGATCCAGCAGACCGGCGATCTTGAACTTCAGATAGTTGTAGCGGCGGAACAGGTCGGATTCCTGCTCCGGCGTCAGCAGCGGGGTGCGGTAAAGGGCCTGAAGATACGCCGGCAACCCCGCGGGCGGCGCCATCGTCGACTGTCCGTTTCCCGCAGGTTCGGGCGCTTCGAGGATCCGCGCGTCGGCGTCGGGCTGATGGAACAGCTCGCAGGTGAAGTGTTCCCATCGCTGCTTGCGCCATCGCGCCGTCTGCACGTAGCGGAGGGCGGCTTCCACGTCGTCGACCGAGCAGTGAAAGGCCGACGCGATCGCCTCCGGCGATTCGCCGGCCTGGCGACACTGCCACATCGCCCGGTATCGTTGCTCGCCGGGCGTCTCGCCGGCGGGGAACAGGGCCGACTCGCGGTGGGCGGCGTCGTGACGGCGGAGGGTGTAGCGGACGGTTTCGACGGCCCGCCCCGTCTCGCGGGCGATGATCTTGGCCACCGCGTGCAGCTTCATCGGCCGGCGGGCGATCAGCTCGCGGGCGCGTTCCACGATGTGCCGCCGCTCCGCCTCCGTCAGTTGGCGGAAGGATGCGCCCCGTTCCACCAGGGCCGCGTGTTGTCGCTTGAAGCGGTCCAACGTCCGTTGCAGGAATGCCAACCGGTTGACACCGTCCGCGTAGACGACGCGGATGCCCATCAGTCCGCGGCCGCGCCAGCGCTGCACCGTCTTGGTGGAGACGCCGAGGAAGCGCGCGGCCTCTGCCTGCGTGCGGTACGGCTCGCCCAGCTCGGACACCGGCAGCCGCGCGCTGCGGGTGATCGTCTCGGCGAGCGTGACCAGGTCGCGGACGAGGGCGGCGCCGGGAATCGACGGTCCGGTGTCCCCCTTGGCCCGCGTGCCGCGGCGGCGATAGCCGGTGATCGTGTAGCAGACGAACTCGACAGGATACGCCTGATCCTCGCGGACGATCTCCAGCAGACGTTCGATGCCCAGGACCTGCCGCAACCGCAGACGGCGCGGCGAGCGGGCGAGCTGTCCCGCCAGATCTTCCAGATCCCGGTTTAAGAACTTCGCCATTGATCGTCCCCGGATGCTTCGGAGAGCGAGCGCCCGTGGTCGGCGTCGGTCCCTCGGATCGACCGGACCCGGCCTCGGGGGCCAGTCAAAACCCCTCGCGCTGGCGGGCACCCGTCATCGGGTCGTGGTGGGGGCGGGCGGTGCCGAAAACCCTCGTCACCACACGGGATTATCGCAGTCGGCGGGTTACCGGTCAACAAAAGCACACATTTCCCCGACAAAAGCCGACCAACGGGCCGCATCGAGCGCGCCATGATTTCGTCTTTACTGTAAAAAAATCAGAATCTCGGTCTGGTTACAAGCACGGCTCACAGGCGGGATCGAAACGGACCGCTCCCTCACGGTCGCGGCTCTGTTCGGGGGAGCCAGGCCAGCAAGCCCGCGAGTGCCGAGTTTGAAACCCCGCTCCGAAGAAGCTGGAAAGAGAGAAAGCGGCGCAAAGCTATCTGGCCTCGAGGTCGGCCAGGCGGTCGGCGAAGACGGCCGCCTCCGGCGCATCTTCCCGTCCTTTGAGGGCGGTGCGGTAGGCCTCGACGGCGTCTTTGACGAAATCCGCATGTCCCAGCAGTACGAGGAGGTAGGTGGCGCCGGCGGCCTGGGCGGAGACCGTCCAGGGCTGACCGGTCTTGCGGTGGACCTGTTTGAGGGCGTCGACGGCGTCGGTGACGGCCTGAGTTCCCGCCTCACGGGCGGCGTCGGCGCCGGCCTGTTCCGCCTGCGGATCGAGACCCTCGACCGGACCGAGCAGATCATGCAACTCCTTGAAGAGGCGGGCGCGTTCCTTGCGGGTGTGGTAGCGTTCGGCATGGATGAAGGCGGCGGCCATTTGGGCGTCCGCCGCGCCCGCGAGAGCGAAGCCGCCGCGCCATTCGTCCTGCAAGCGCGGGTTGTAGGCGGATCGCTGTTTGGCCTCCGGCGAGAGGTCGGCCGTCTTGTCGCGGGCGTCGCGGATCCAGCGGTCCACCTGTCCGGCGGCGCGGCGGAACTGCTCGGCGGCCCGATCGAACCGGTCGAGGGCTTCGTCTTCCGTCGCCTCGATGTCGGCCAAAAGCTCGTCCATCTCGGCGAGGGCATCGCGGAGTCGATCGCGGAGGGTCTTTCGGCGGGCGTCGGCCTGTCGCTCGATCGTTTCGTACCGCTCCCGCAATTGCGTCAGCCGCTCCAGATCCTGCCGCATCTCCTCGATGGCCTGCTCCTGTCTGACCAGCGAAGCGGAGAGGACGGCTTGCTTATTCTCGAAGTGCGTCAAGCCGAACTCGACGGCCACATGGTCTCCGCCCTCCTCGACGTATCGCCCGTCGAGGTATTCACCGGGCACTTCGAGGCGGGCGTTGGGATAGGTGCCGAAGCGCAGCGCGCGGGCTTCGCGGTCGGCGAGACGATAGGCATCGGCCGCCTCGAGGTAGGCCTGTTTGAAATGCGACGCCCCCTGCGGATCGGAGAAATCCACGCCGCGGGTTTGCAGGTCTTCCATCCGCCGATGGGCGCGGTCGCGGCGCTGCTCGGCGGCGGCGAGGCGGGAGCGGAGATCGGCCAGACGCGCCTCCACCTGATCGAGATCCTGCTTCGTTTTGTCGCGTTCGGCCTGGAGGTCCGCAAGACGCTGTTTCAGGTCGGCGATCTTGTCGTCGATGCCGCTTCGTTCGGCGAGTCCGGCGAGGCGGGCGTCGGCGGTCGCCTCGGCCAGATCCTTCCACGCCCGGCGAAGCTGCTCTTCCGTTTCGAGTCTGCGCAGCCTGGCCCGCACGAGGCGGATCAAGCCCTGCTGATAAAGGATCGCTCCTTTGAGTCGCATGGCGTCGCCGGCGGGCGCGCCGCCCTGTGCGGCGATGCGGACAGCCTGGTCCACCTCCTGCATCGCCTGAGTAAGCCAGCGCTCGTTGACGCCGGCTTCGTCCGCGAACCGATCGAGCGCTTCGCGGATCTGGCCGGGCACGTTGCCGTAGTTCGCGCGTTTCGGCCGGGGCATGGGAAGCGTCCAGTCGTGGGGCGGGTAGGACTCCCACAAGACGGAGTGGATCTGCTGGTATTCGTCGATGAGGGGTTCCTCCAGCTCATCGACGGGCACGGTGATGCCCTGTGCTTCCAGCTCCTCGCCGAGCGCCGCGAGATGCGTCAGCCCGGCCATGTAGCGATCGAAAAGCCGGCGGGCGCGTTCGACGTGCTCGGCGGCCCGGCGCTGTGCCCGGTGCTGCCCGGATTCGAGGGCGGGCAGGGCCGTCCACGCGGCCAGGACCAATCCCCCGGCAACGATCACCGTGATGCCTGCTTTCCAGTCCCTGTTCACGTTGCGCTCCAGCCTGGACGTCGTTCGGAAGCCTCGTCGGCGGGACCCCTGAGGCGGGGCAACCCGGACGGCCGGTCACGAGCCTGCGGAAGCCGGATGCTTGCGCGGCCGCCGCGGCTGCGGTGAGGCGGTTCCGCATTGTAGGGGGAGGAGGTCCGGCATCAAGGCGGCGCGTGGCGCGGGTGGAGTCCGGAGAGATCGCGCGGGCTGAAGCCCGCAGCTCGGAAAACAGAGGGAGGATTTCAGCGGAGCGGGCGGGGGCCGAAGCGGCGGTTCATCTCGTGGATGAGGGTTTTCGCCCGGCGGGGATCGCGGACGGCGCGGAACCGGCCGTGAATCTCCGCCCGCTGGAAGAGATCCGGACCGGCCGCCAGCCGGCGGGTGGGCAGGAGCGAGGCCTGGTCCACCGAGCCGGTGATCCACTTCCCGCGGCGGTGCGGGGTGTAGAAGATGGAGCCGGCGCCCTCGAAGGCGGCCCCCGCGCGACCCGTCAGGATGAAGTAGTGCACGGTGCCGTTGATCTGGGTTTCGTCGGCGATGGTGCGCCCGGGGACGGAGTGCCAGACGGTGCGGAGGTGGATCACCTGGGTGATGGGCTGGGCGGGTGCGTTTCCGGACTCCACGACCCGGCGCAACACGATGTCCACGTTGCCGGCAGGATCAACGGCGTAGTAGCCTTCGTCGAAGGTTTCCAGATAGCCCCTAGATTCGCCGCTGAGCCGGTGGTCCACGATGTAGAACCGGCTGGACTGCGCGGAACAGGAGAGAAGCCATGGAAGCGCGAGCGCGGCGAGGGACCATCGCCTGCGCGGGCGGGGGCTCCGCCGAATGCGAGCTTCCCGGAATGACGGATGGGGAACGAGGGCATTGCGCATGATGCCGGGCACGTTACGGAGCGCGCGATCAGTCGTCAATCCCCGCGAAGATCAATTCGCGAACGAGCGGACCGGTTCCTTTCCCCGTCGGCGTGCAAATGGCATCCGGGGACATCGCGCGGGCTGAAGCCCGCGGCTCAGGAGACGGAGACGAAGACCAAGACGAAGACCATCGGATACGAACGTAAATCATGCCGCCGGATCGACATGGAACGGTTCGTTTCAAAAACGATGAAAGTCGAACCATCGAGTCGGCGTCGGTTTGGAGCGCGGGTCTCAAACGCCTATAATCCGGCGTCGCGGCACGGAGAGAACGGCAGAACGGCGCGGGTTGCGTGCCGCTTGCGGATCGACGAAGACCATGGAACAAGCCGAGGAACCCCGCGCGGGGGAGGACTGCGATCCGGCAGCCTGTCGCTGGCGGCTGGGGGTCGTCTCCTATCTCAACGCCAAGCCGCTGATCGAGGGGCTGGAGCTGGACCCTCGAATCACGATGGTGCACGACGTTCCGTCGCGTCTGGCCGACCGACTCGAGCAAGGGGAGGTGGATGCGGCGCTCGTTCCGGTGATCGACCTGGTGCGCGGGGGTCGCCGGTGGCGGATCGTCTCCGATGCGTGCATCGGCTGCGACGGGGAAACGCTCACCGTCCGGGTGCTGTCCCGCGTGCCGCCGGAATCGATCCGCCGGCTGCACGTGGACGGGGACTCGCACACGTCGGTGGTGCTGGCGTCGGTGCTGTGGCGCGAACTGTACGGGCGGCGTCTGGAACTGCTGCCCTTCCGCGGGAACGAGACGGTGGAAGCATGTGAGGCGGTGCTGCTGATCGGGGACAAGGTCGTGCGGCACGGGCTGATCGGATACGACCTGGAGACGGACCTCGGATCGGCGTGGAAGCATCTGACGTCGCTGCCGTTCGTGTTCGCGGTGTGGGCGGCGCCGGTGGAGCAGGACACGGCGGAGCTGGGCGCGATCCTGTCGCAGGCGCGGGATCGGGGGGTGAAGTCGGCGGCGATGATCGCGGAAGATCTGGCGCCGGGGCTGGGCTGGCCGACCACCCTGGCCAAACGGTATCTTTGCACCCGCATCAAGTACCATCTGGGACCGCGGCAGCGGCAGGGCATGGAACGGTTCCTGGCGCTGGCGGAGAAGCACGACCTCGTGGATGCGGGGGAAAGGCTGGTGTTCGCATGACGGTGGCGGCGACCCGTTCCGGGGCGGTTTCCGGTTCGCGCCTCAGCGAACAAGACGCGCTCGAACTGTACCGGGACTGCACGATCCACGAACTGGGTCGGCGGGCGCACGCGGTGACGATGCGGCTGCACCCGGAGCCGTACCGCACCTACGTCGTGGATCGCAACATCAACTATTCCAACTTCTGCACGGCGAAGTGCATCTTCTGCAATTTCAAGGCCGACCCGCCGGGCATGGAGAGCGGGCGAAATGACCTGCCGGACGGTTACGTGCTGTCCTTCGAGGAGATCGGGCAAAAGATCGAGGAGCTGCTGGCGATCGGGGGGACGCAGATCCTGATGCAGGGGGGACTGGTGCCCGCGGACATCCTCCCCTTCCGCTGGTATGAAGACCTGCTGCGCTTCATCAAGCGCGAATATCCGGGGATCCATATCCACGCCTTCAGTCCGCCGGAGATCCACGCCCTTCACCAGATGTTCGGGATGCCGGTGCGGGAGGTGCTGCTGCGGCTGCGCGACGCGGGGCTGGACACGATTCCCGGCGGGGGGGCGGAGATCCTCGTGGACCGGGTGCGGCGGAAGATCGCGCAGGGGAAGACGACGACCGAGGAATACCTGCACGTGATGCGGGAAGCGCACCGGATCGGCATGCGCACCAGCATCACGATGATGTTCGGGCACATCGAGACGATCGAGGAGCGGATCACGCACCTGAAGCGGATCCGGGATCTTCAGGACGAGACGGGGGGATTTACGGCGTTTATCTGCTGGACGTTCCAGCCGGGGGATACGCCGCTGGGGCGGGTACGCCCCATGGAGCGGGATGCCGGGCAACCGCCGGACGGGCGACACCTGGTGCTGGCGGACGCGCACGAGTATCTGCGGATGACGGCGTTGTCGCGCCTGTTTCTGGACAACATTCCGAACATCCAGTCGAGCTGGGTGACGCAGGGGGTGAAGATCGGTCAACTCGCGCTGTATTTCGGGGCGAACGATATGGGCTCGGTGATGATGGAGGAGAACGTCGTCTCGGCGGCGGGGACGACGTATCGTCTTACGGAACAACAGATTCGGGACGCCATCCGCCAGGCCGGCTGGCAGCCGCGGAAACGCAACTGCTATTACGAGCTGCTCGAACCGGTGTGAAGCGGTGGTGGAATCGTGTCGCGTCCGGCGCCAGGGGATTTTTTTGTACCACGTCCGAGAAAGTTTTGTTACAATCGCGTCTGTTTCCGTTTGAGGTGTCGGGAGCGGAAGCGGATCGAACGGCGGCGGGAAGCGGAGTTTTCACAGGCGGTCAGGCAGCGTCCCTTGACGGGGACTCCCCCTCGAAGCGACGGTCGTGAAGTCCGTGGAAACCCGTGCGGCGCCGGCGTGCGACCGGACGGAAGGAGGGGCACGGCCGGCGGGCGTCCGCGTCGTGGTCCGTCCTTTCCGGTCGGAAGGCGGGTTTGCTTCCGGTCCGGGTGCCCGATCCGACAGCGACGGTTCCACGGGCGGAGTCCACGATGGAAAACGAGGCGATCTGGAATCGCGCTCGCACCGATCTGGCCATTCCGACGGAAGACGGCGACACCGATCCGTTTCTCTGGGAACACGCAGCGCGGGTGACACGCAACGCGATGCGGATCGCGGGTCTGGCGGAGGTCGGCGAATCCGAACCGGACATGGCGGCGCTGGAGGCAGCCGCCCTCTATCACGATGCGGGCTGGGTGATCGCCGTTGAGGAGGGGGAGATCGGGCGGATGGAGGTGCTGCTGCGCCAGGTGCCCGCGGGACACTTCGAGCGGGGGGCGGCGATGCTGGAGGAACGGGCGTCGGGGATTCTCGCGCCCGATTCGCTGCGGCGGGCGGTGGAGGTGCTCCGGGCGATGGAGACGCACGATGCGGCACTCGTGGAGGCGCAGGTGCTTTCCGATGCCGACAACCTGGACGAATTCGGGCTGCTTTCCTTGTGGCCCAACATCCGGCGGGGAGTGCTGGAAGGTCGCGGGGTGGAAAGCCTGCTGCGGACCTGGCGGCGGCGGAAGGAGTACCGCTTCTGGGAGGCGCGGTTGCGGGACTCGTTCCATTTCGCGGCGGTGCGCGTCCTCGCCGAACGGCGTCTGGCGCTGTACGACCGGTTCATGGAGGATCTGGCGAATCAAGCCGAAAGCGCGGACGTTCGTTTCGACATGCCGGCCGTACCCGACAATCATCACGCCGACACATCGTCATGAACGCGCGCGCCGAGGGCTTTGTCCAACGCATCGGGGCCGCGCGTTTGCTTGCCGAGGAAGACGATCCCGCGTAGAGTAAACCTATTCTTCTTTCGACGGGTCCAGGCGTTTTCGAGGTTTTCGGGATCCCGACGATCGGT
>CAZNQN010000023.1:0-7675 GCA_964574925.1 uncultured Phycisphaeraceae bacterium
TGATCGACGAGCGGATGGCCGCCCTGAGAGCGGCGCAGGCCCAGGCGGAGGCGCGACGGGCGGCGGCGTTCGACCCTTCGCTTCCCAGCAATCGCGGCTTCGACCCGTTCCCTGCCATGGGCGGCGTGCACCCGGTCACCGCCGTCCAGTGGGAGATCGAACGCATCTTCGAGCGGTTGGGTTTTACGGTGGAAGCCGGTCCGGAGATGGAGACGGAGTACAACAACTTCACGGCCTTGAACATCCCGGAATCGCACCCGGCGCGGGACATCCAGGATACGTTCTGGCTGACCAACGGGCGGGTGCTGCGGACGCACACCTCGCCGGTGCAGCATCGGGCGATGAAGAAGTTCGGGGCGCCGCTGCGGGTGATCGTGCCGGGACGGTGTTTCCGCTACGAGACGATCGACGCCTCGCACGAGAACACCTTCCACCAGGTGGAGGGGTTGATGATCGACGAGCACATCTCGATCCCGAACCTGATCGCGATGGCGCGGACGCTGCTGACGGAGGTGTTGCGCTACGAGGTGAAGCTGCGCGTGCGCCCCGGATATTTCCCCTTCGTGGAGCCGGGGATCGAGATCGACATGAACTGTCGCATCTGCGACGGGGCCGGTTGCCCCACCTGCAAGCAGTCCGGGTGGATCGAGATCCTGCCTGCGGGCATGGTGCATCCGAACGTGCTGCGGGCGGGCGGCGTGGACCCGGACCGCTACACGGGGTTCGCGTTCGGTCTGGGGCTGACGCGACTGGCGATGATGAAGTACGGCATCCGCGACATCCGCGTTCTCAACGCGGGCGACCTGCGGGCGCTGGCGGGACCGGAACGGCTGGGCGGTCCCATTCTGAAGGAACGCGGTGACGAGGCGGAAGTGGCGGCGCCGGCAGTGACATCGGATTGACACCAAGGATTGGATCAAAACTCGTTCCGCGAACCGAAGGACATCCGAGTCGACGGTACGGAGTCGGACAAGGGCCGCCCCCTCACGGTCGCGGCTCTGTCGATGAACCGCCGTCCGCATCCGCCGCCGACGTTTTGAAGCATTCTCGAAGAGAGTGCCTCCGCGGGGCTGACATCCGATGCTGATCTCCCTCAACTGGCTTCGTGATTACGTGGACCTGCCGGCGGACCTCGATCCCCGCGCGCTGGCCGAACGGATCACGCTTACCACGGCCGAGGTGGAGGACGTTCGTCCCGTGTCCGTGGATGCGAAGGGGTTGATCGCCGCCCGCGTCACCGCCTGCGAGGCGATGCCCGACAGGCGGAACCTCCGCCGGGTGAGGCTGGACGTCGGCGGCGGGAAGACGGTGCAGACGGTCAGTGCCGCGCCCGTGCTGCCGGTGGGGGCGAACGTCGTCTACGCTCCGCCCGGAGCCGGCGTACGCGGGCATGAGACCATCGGCGTCACCACGGTGGCCGGCGTGGAGAGCCACGGCGTCATCCTGCCCGGCGAGTCGATCGGCATCCCCCTGGCCGTCCAGGAGGCGATCTTCCTTCCCCCCGACGTCGAGGCGGGGGAGGTTCTCCCCCCGGAACTGTTCGAGGACTGGGTGCTGGAGATCGACAACAAATCGATCACGCACCGTCCCGACCTGTGGGGTCATTACGGGATGGCGCGGGAGGTGGCGGCCATCTTCGAGACGGACCTCAAGCCGTATCCCGTCGCGGATCGGGCAGAGGTGGAGCTGCCCGACCTGCCCGAGGTGCCGATCGAGATTCGGGACGCGACGGCGTGCCGGCGGTATACGGGTCTGGTGCTGGAGGGCGTGCCCGCCCAGCCGGCGCCGCTGTGGATGCAGCTTCGTCTGGGGCACGTCGGTCTGCGGCCCATCACCGGGCTGGTGGACCTGACCAACTACATCATGCTCGACCTGGGCCAGCCCATGCACGCCTTCGACGCCGACAAGGTGGACCGCATCGAAGTGGACTGGGCGAAGGAGGGCGAGCGGTTCCGCACCCTCGACGGGGCGGAACGGGTGCTGACGGAACGCGACCTGATGATCCAGTGCCGGGGGCGATCGGTCGCGCTGGCGGGCGTGATGGGCGGGTTGGAATCGGAGGTCACGGAATCGACGACGCGATTGCTGCTGGAAAGCGCCAATTTCGACCCGGCCACCATCCGGCGGACCGCCATCCGTCTGGGCCTGCGCACCGACGCCAGCGCCCGCTTCGAGAAGTCGCTGGATCCGGCGCATACGGTCGTGGCCGTCTTGCGTTTCGTCCATCTGGCCCGCGCGATGTATCCCGGGATGCGGATCGCGGGTCGGCTGTCGGATGCGTATCCGAAGCCGGCCTCGCCCGTCCATGTCGCTGTCAACCCCAGCCATGTGGAACGGACGATCGGTCGCCCGGTGCCCGTCGAAGACATCCGCCGCCTGCTCGAACCGCTGGGGTTTTCGGTGGCACAGCAGGACGGCGTGCTCTCGGTTTCGGTCCCCTCCTTCCGGGCGACGGGTGACGTGAGTCTGGAAGCGGACATCGTGGAGGAGATCGCGCGCTTCATCGGCTACAACCGGATCGAGCCGGCGCTGCCGCGCGTGTCGGTGCGCAGGTTCGAACCCAATGCCCTTCACGAGCTGGAACAGCGGACGCTGCGGCTGCTCACGCTCGCGCGGGGGTTCTTCGAGATTCACGGGTACCTGTGGTACGACGCGGAATGGATGCAGCGCCTGGGGGCCGATCCCGGCGCGTGCCTGGAGCTTCGCAACCCGCCGGCCCAGGGATTGCACCGGTTGCGGAAGACGTTGATGCCCAACCTGCTGGCGGCCGTGGTGCGCAACCGCCACCATTTCCCCGCCCTCGCGCTGGTGGAGCTGGGAAGCGTTTTCGAACCGGGGCCGCCCGAAGACCGCGAGTTCCGCCACGTCGGACTCCTCCGCGCCCGGCGGGGCAAGCAGACGGAGCCGCAGCTCTACGACCGCCTCAAACTCGACCTGGAACACTGGGGCTGGGAATTGTTCGCCCGCCGCGTCTCCTTCCATGCCGTCGAGGCGGACCGCGACCGCCCCTGGGAACACGAGGTCCGCACGGCCGCCATCCGTCTGGACGGGCGGGAAGTGGGACGTCTCAGCGCCGTGGACGTGGGCCTGCGGCAGGTCATGGACGAACACCTCGCCGCCTGGAGCATCGTATGGGCGGAGATCCGCCTCGATGAACTGGTGGAATGGCCCTCGCGGGCGGAACGACCGGGAACCATTCCCGCTCATCCGCTCGTCGAGATGGACTTCTCGGTGGTGGTGGAGGCGACGCGGCGGTACGAATCCGTGGCGGAGCGATTGGCCGGGTTCGACCATCCGCTGCTTCGGCAGCTTCGCTTTATGGGCAGCTACGAGGGCGGTTCGGTGGGCGAAGGGAAACGGAGCCTGACCTTCCGGACGGCCATCGGACGCGACGATCGCACGCTCACCGAGGACGATACCCGTTCGTTCCGCGAAGCCTTCGAATCATTCCTGCAAGCGCAGGGACTGGACATCCGGCGGTGAGTCGGTCTATGCATTTCGTCGGGCGAGGGGGCAGTAAAAGCGGGATCGTCCTGATGCTGCTTGCGGGGATCGCCCCGGCGGGCGGATGCTCGTTGCTGATCGATCCCAACGTGCCCGTCCCCATTCATCGGCGGGTCGAACCCCGCTCGGGCGAGCGCTACCTGCTCTATCGCCCCAGCCGCTACGACGGTCGCTACACCTGGCCGCTGGTCGTCATTCTGCCCGGGCGGTTTCCCGATACGCAGGTGCGCTGCATGAGGGCATGGACCGGACTGGCCGAATCGCACGGGTTCGTGGCCGCGGCGCCGCGAATCGCCTCCGCGGGGTTGAACTGGCCGAAAAACGTCGCCCGCCAGCGCGAACGGTTGCGCCGAGACGAACGGCTCGTCCTCGATCTCGTGCGGCACGTCCGCGCGGGGCAGAATATCTCGGAAGACCGCGTCTTTCTGTGCGGCGTGGGGAAGGGGGCGCCGGCCGCGCTGCTCACGGCCGTGCGACATCCCGATCTGTTCCGCGCCGTTGCATTGATCGATCCCGACTTCGACGAAGCGGTGCTCGACGGCATTCTCCGCGCGGTGGACCATCAGCAGCCCGCGCTGGTGGTCTACAGTGTGGCCGACGCCGTGTGGAGCGATTCCGGCCGGCGCTGTGCGGCCTGGCTGCGGAAACACGGCGTCAACGTCTCCGAAGATTCGCACGGCCAGGACCTGCCGAGCAACGCCGAGCGGTCGGTCCGGTTCTTCCGGGAACTTCTGCGCACTTCGTCGTGGTATCGGATCCGGGCGTTTCCGCCCGATCGGGGGCAACCGCTGACCTTCCAGTTCAAACTGCGCAGTGCCTCGCCGCCCCGGTCGTATCGGTGGGAGTTCGGCGACGGTGCGACCTCGTCCGAACCCCGGCCGCGACACACCTATGCGCAACCCGGCGTCTACCGGGTGGCGGTGGAGGTCGTCGATGCGGAAGGCAAGCCCCATCGGCGGGCGGTGACGTTGAAAGTGCCGGAAGGGGCGATCGGTCCCGCCGACGCCGAGCACGACCGCGTTGATTCGGACCGGGGGCAGCGATAGACTCCACCGCGATGATCCTGGTGATCGACAACTACGATTCGTTTACCTACAACCTCGTGCAGACCATCGGCGGGCTGGATCCGTCGCGTCCGGTGGAGGTCGTCCGCAACGACGCGCTCACCGTCGATGAGGTGGAATCGAAGAATCCCAGCCACGTCATCATTTCCCCCGGGCCGGGATCGCCGAAACATGCCGGCATCAGCGTCGAGCTGATCCGGCGACTCGCCGGGAAGGTGCCGATTCTCGGCGTCTGCCTGGGGCACCAGTGCATCGGCGAGGCGTTCGGGGCGAAGATCGTGCGGGCGCCCCGATTGATGCACGGCAAAACGAGCGAGATCAAACACGACGGCCGGGGACTCTTCCACGGACTGTCGAATCCGTTCACCGCCACGCGTTACCATTCGCTGACCGTCGACCGGGCGACGCTGCCGGACGAGCTGACGGTGACCGCCTGGACGGCCGACCGCGATGAGCTGATGGGCTTCCGCCACAAGACCTATCCGCTCGAAGGCGTGCAGTTCCATCCGGAAAGCTTCCTGACCCGGGAAGGCCCGCGACTGATCGAAAACTTCCTCCGTCTTTAAAGAGTGCTCAGGCGCCGAGCGTGTTCGGCGAAAGGCGCTCCGGTCCGCTTCCGGCTGCCGGGGTCGTTACGGGTTCGATTCGGTCCGGAGGGCGCGGGGGTCAGCCCCGGGAAGGGGGCAGGTGTCGCGTCCGGCGTGGGGACGGATCGAAAGAGATGCACACGTTCGCTGCGAAGATCGCGCGGGCATCGTGTTCCGCATCTGCCGGGTGAACACGTTCCCGGCACGGCGGAGATCGGGTGCGAGTGCCAGAACGGCGGCACCGGCGACGCCCGCGATCAGGGCGAGCAGGACCGCATATTCCAGCGTGGCGCCCGCCCGCAGTCCGGTGACCAGACGCCGGCTGCGGAGGCGTTTCGCGTTTTCCCATCGGCGCCTGATGGTCATGGGATTACCCCTTCGTTTCCCGTGCGATTCGTGTCGTCCCGTCGGCGACGTTTCCCGAAGCCGCGAAACCGGTTTTTTGCGGGTTGTGTACCGGGGAGCGAATGCATCGCGCGGCTTCAAGCACGCGGCCCGGAACGCGACGGGTCCTGTGGACGACCGGGACGGGCGGTTTCCGTTCCGTCTCATTCGATCCTTGGCAGGCGAAGGCGGGAAGTCAACGCGAGGCAGGCGGTGATCGGTGCTCGGCACGGGTCGGCCGATAAGATCAGCCGTCCTGTTCGGCGGAGACGACCGACGGTTCGGTGGGCGGGTGGTTTTCGTTTTTGCGGGCGGCGCAGCGGGCGAGGTGGCAGGCGAGACGGACGGCTTCCTTCATGCTGCCGGGGTCGGCCTGACCGGTCCCCGCGATGTCGAAGGCGGTGCCGTGATCGGGACTGGTGCGGATGACGGGCAGGCCGAGGGTCACGTTGACCGCGGTGTCGAAGGCGAGCATTTTCAGCGGGATCAGGGCCTGGTCGTGATACATGGCGACGATGCCGTCGAAGCGGGAACGGTTCTTCGGCAGGAAGAGCGTGTCGGGGGGAAAGGGGCCTTCCGCCCGGATGCCGGCGTTGCAGGCCATCTGGATGGCCGGTTCGATGACGCGCGTCTCCTCGTCGCCGAATCGCCCGCCTTCCCCGGCGTGGGGATTCAAGCCGGCGACGGCGATGCGGGGTTCAGGAATGTCGAACCAGTCGCGCAGCGCCTGGTGCAACAGGTCGATCGGCTGGAAGACCAGTCCGATCGTGAAGTGGTTGCGCAGCTCGAACAGCCCGATGTGGGTGCTGGCAAGCGCGATGCGCATGCCGCCGCCGACGAACGCCATCGTACAGCGCCGGCTCTTGAAGGCGTCGGCGAGCCACGCCGTGTGTCCGGGGAAGGGAGAGCCGGCAAGTTTCCAACTCGTTTTGTGGATGGGAGCGGTGACGAGCGCGTCGGCGAGACCGCGACGCAACGCCTCCGCCGCACCGTCCAGGAACTTCAGCGACGCCCGACCGCCCTCGGCCGTCGGCCTTGCCTGAAGGGCGAGCGCAGGCGGGAACTCCTGATGGTCCAGCACGACGACCCCGCTGTCGATGCGGACGGCGTGGTCCGGCGGGAAGGAGAACCAGAAGGGACGGATCCCGAGATCCTCGGCGGCGGCGGTGAGCACCTCGTCCATGCCGAAGATGACGAATCGCCCCAGCGAACGGATGTCGGGATCGGCCAGCGTCTTGACGATGATCTCCGCCCCGATGCCGCAGGGATCACCCATGGTGACGGCAATGAGCGGTTTGCTTGCGTTGTCGGACGAAGCGGGACGGGTTGGACGGGGGGCGTTCATGTCAGTCCGGCGGCGCGGAGGGCGCTTACGGTCAGACCGCCCGCTTCGCCGCGCAGGCGGTCCAGTTGATGGAGGATGGTGCGGGCGAGGATGTCCGTCTCGATATTGACGGCGTCCCCCGGTCGCAGATCGCCGAGCGTGGTCCGTTCAAGCGTGGTGGGGATCAGCGCGACGGAAAACGTATCGGGCTTCCGTTCGGCGATGGTCAGGGAGACGCCGTCGACGGCGACCGAGCCTTTGGGAACCAGACAGGGGAGCAAAGGTTCGTCCGGCCGGAACCACATCACGTGTTCGCGGGCGGAGGCATGAACGGCGGTGACGCTCGCGCGTCCGTCGACATGCCCCTGCACGAAATGGCCGTCGAGTCGGTCGCCGATGCGCAGGGAGCGTTCCAGGTTGACCCGATCGCCGACGAGTTTGCGTCCCAGCGTGGAGCGGTCGAGGGTTTCGCGGATGACGTCGAACGCGAGACGGTCGTCGTCATGGGCGGTGACCGTCAGGCAGACGCCGCTGACGCAGACGCTGGCGCCGGGGGGGCAATCGTCCGTCCATCCGGGGGCGCGAACGGTGAGCCGTCGCCCGCCCGGTACGGTGCGGGTTTCGACGATTTCGCCGGTCTGTTCGATGATTCCGGTAAACATCGGCTTCCTCATCGCGGCGCGCCTTTTTGCGCTGCCGCTCATTTCATGCTAGGAGGCTTGATACCCGTGTCAACCGAAAGCGCGGAATCGGGCGGGAATCGGTAAGAAGACGGGGATCTTCGGCATCGGTTCGGACGATCGGCAGCGATC
>CAZNQN010000023.1:7685-10760 GCA_964574925.1 uncultured Phycisphaeraceae bacterium
CGGGATGATCGCGGTGCGGCGCGACCGGGCAGGTTTCAGGCGGGCGGCGTCGGCTCTCTCTTCCGCTTCCGCTCCCTCACGGTCGCGGCTCTGTTACGCTCGCGGCTTTGTTTCAGGTAATGGTGTTCCACCGCAGAGACGTGGATTCGTCGAGCCGCTCCGGTGGGCGGACGGTCCCGCTCGTTCCCAAGCGGAAGCGCCTGGCTCGAGACGCGGTCGCGACGTTATTCGCCGGGGGCGGGCATGCGTTCGAGGATCTTGTCCCCCAGACCGTAATCGACGGTCTCCTGCGCGTTGAGCCATTTGTTGCGGTCGCAATCCTTTTCGACCTGTTCGATCGGTTTGCCGGTTCGGGCGGAGATAATCTCATAGAGGGTTCGGCGGAGGCGGACGATCTCCTCGGCCTCGATGGACAGGTCGGTCGCGGAGCCTTCCAGGACGCCGCCGATGAGCGGCTGATGCAGCAGGGTGCGGGAGTTGGGCAGCATGAAGCGTTTGCCCTTGGTGCCGCCGGCGAAGATGACGGCGCCCATGCTGGCGGCAAGCCCCAGGTTGTAGGTGGCCACGTCGCAGCGCAGGTATTGCATCGTGTCGTAGATGGCCAGTCCGGCGGAGACCGACCCGCCGGGCGAGTTGATGTAGAGATGGACGTCGGCGTTGGGGTCTTCGTTGGAGAGGAACAGGAGCTGGGCGACGACGAGGTTGGCGACTTCGTCGTCGATGCCTCCCGTGACGAAGACGATCCGGTCCTTGAGGAGCCGCGAGTAGATGTCCATCTCGCGTTCGCCCCGTCCGCTGGTTTCGATGACGAATGGAACCCGCTGGTTGATCGTGTTCATCGCTTCTGTGCCGTCCTCGTGGTCTGGTCCGATCGGTCGGGAACGTCCGTCCTCGGCACCTCGGTGCTTGCGCGCCGCGCGGGCCGGCCGACCGGACGGGCGGTTAGGATTTCTTCTTTTTCTTCCGGTCCTCGGTGAGGATTTCGTCAACGACGCCGTACTCGACGGCCTCTTCCGCGGTCAGGAAGCGGTCCCGCTCGGTCTCCTGCTCCACCTGTTCCTCGGTCTTTCCGGTGCACTGGGCGATGATGCGGTTGAGGCGTTTCTTGTCGCGAAGGACTTCCTCGGCCTGGATGCGGATGTCCTCGGCTTGGCCCGTCACCCCGCCGTAGGGCTGGTGCAGCATGACCTTGGCGTTGGGCAGGATGAAGCGTTTGCCCTTGGTGCCGGCCATCAGGATGATCGCCGCCCCGCTGGCCGCCTGCCCGATGCAATAGGTCGCCACTTCCGAGCCCATAAACTGCATGGTGTCGTAGATGGCCAGCGTCTGATCCACCAGCCCGCCGGGGGAGTTGATGTACAGATTGACGTCCTGGTCGCGGCGGATGGACTGGAGGTAGAGAAGCTGCTGGATGACGGTGCTGGCGGTGCGCTCCACGATGGGCCCGGACAGAAAGATGATCCGGTTTTCCAGCAGCATGTCCGTCAGCGACATCTCGCGGGTGCGCTGATAGGGCGGATACTGATTGAGGGTGGACAGCGGATCCGGAAACCGTGTCATGGGTCGTCCTCTTCCTCTCTTCTCGCGTGTCCTCGATCCCCCCCGAGGGGGGCGGCACTTCCTGTATGTCGGTCAAATGCGGCGGTGCGCCGATGTTTCCGCTACGTCTTTTTCCCCTTGGATTTACCGGACTTCTTCTCGCCCGCGGATTTCGCGGACGTTTTCTTTTTCGCTCTGGCGGCGGTTGCGGTTCTCTTCTCGGCCGACGTTTTCTTCTTCGTCGCACCGCCTTCGTTCTTTTTCTTGTCGGCGGCGGACGCCTCTTCGGCGGACTCCTGTTCCTCCTGCGGTTCCGACGGCGGCTCGACCTCGGTGATCTTCGCCTGTCCGAGCAGGTGATCGAGCACCTTGCGGTCCCGCAGTTTCAGGTAGAGGACGGTCAACCCGTCGCGCTTGGCCAGCTCGTCGCGGACGCGGTCGAAGCGGCGGTTGGAGCGGCGGGCGATCTCGGCGATGGCGCCGTTGATCTCCTCTTCACTGACCTGGATGTCGAGCTGTTCGGCGATCTTCTCCAGGATGAAGAACAGCTTCAGGTCGCGGACGGTCTGTTCGCGGGCCTTGTCGCGCAGCTCGTCGAGGTGTTTCTCGATCTCCGTTTCGGGCAGGCCCATCTGGTAGAGTTCGATCATGCGGCGGGCGAGGGAGCGCTCCGTCTGGCGGCGGGAGAGATCCTCCGGCAAGTCGAAGGGGGTGTGCTCGATCAGGTAGTCGCCCAGTCGCTCGTGCATGCCCTCGCGGATGGTTTCCTCCAGGCGGGATTCGAGCATCTCCCGCGTCGTCTTGCGCAACTCCTCCTCCGATTCGAAGCCGATCTGTTCGAGAAACGCGGCGTCGAGCGGCGGCACGTGCATCCGCTTGATGTCCTTGACGGTGAACTCCACCTTGGCCGTCTTGCCGCGCAGGTCGAGGTTGTCGTGGTCGTCGGGCACGGTCGTTTCGAAGGAGGCGGTGTCGTCGGGCTTTTTGCCGGTCAGCGCCTTCTCGAAGCCGGTCAGGCGGATGCCGAAGGCGAACACGTCCCGAACGGGCAGATCGACGTTTTCCTCCTCGACGATCGTCTCCCCGTCAACGCTGATGCGCAGATGCCCGATGACGGCGTCGTCCCGCTGGATGGGACCTTCGGTCGGTTCGAAGCGGGCCCGCAATCCTCGAATCCGCTTGATCTCCGCCTCCACGTCCTCGTCGGTGATGGAGACCTGGGGTTTTTCGACCGGGATGCCCTCCAGTTCCGGCAGGTCGAACTCCGGCTTGAGTTCCACCTCACAGGTAAAGGTCAGGTCCCCGCTGCGGGGGACGGAGAGGCTGGTCAGGGCTTCCTGGAGGGAGACGAGCTTCTCCGTTTCCACCTGCCGGGGCTTCCCATCTTCCCCGACCCGCTCCTCCTTCACCTTGATCCAGAACAGCGGGTCGCCGAGGGGTTTGATGTCCTCCTTCTCGACGGCCGCAAGGTAGCCGCTGCTGATGAGCTGGTCCTTGAGCTGCTCGCCCACGTCGGAGGCGAAGCGTTTTTCCACC
>CAZNQN010000023.1:10770-12752 GCA_964574925.1 uncultured Phycisphaeraceae bacterium
GCCAGCGGGGCGTGTCCCTTGCGGAAGCCGGGCACAAGGGCTTCTCGCTTCAGCTCCTGAAACTGTTCCCCACGCCGCTCGTTGATCGTCTCCTCGGGGACGGTGACGGTGAGTTTGAGGCGAAGGGGGCCCAGTTCCTCTTTCCGGACGGTGATCGCCTCCTTGAGTTTGGCAAACGCTTCCTCCTCCTCGGAGAGGGTACTCTCCGGGGAGTCGGCGTTCTGCTGATCATCGACGGCCAGTTCCTCGTCGGTCATCTCGGCAACTCCGTTCCGTCGTGGTCGGGGTCGACGCTCCGCCGCCCATCCGGCGGAGGTCCGGGAGGGGCGATCGGTCGGGGGCCTTCCCCTTCGATCCCGTGCCCGGTCCTAGGCGTTCCACGGTACCCGAGGGACCGTCCGGAGGCAACGGCAGCGGGGCGGGCGGCGGCGGGTTTGCCCTTCCGGGGGCGGCTGGCATGCCGTATGATAGGAGGTCGTCACATGGTGGAGTCCGATGGGAAATCCGCGTCACCTGAAGGGAGAAAGCCATGAGCGCCGTATTTGACCTGCTGGGAAGCGAGGCGGAATCGCTGCTGCATCACAAGTGCGGGACGATCGACAAGTCCATGCTGCATCTTCCGGGCCCGGACTATGTGGACCGGGTGGTGGCGGCGAGCGACCGGCCGGTGCCGGTGATGCGCTCGCTTCAGACGATCTTCGACCACGGTCGGCTGGGCGGGACGGGGTACCTGTCCATCCTGCCGGTGGACCAGGGGATCGAACACAGCGCGGGGGCGTCGTTCGCGCCCAACCCGATCTATTTCGATCCCGAGAACATCGTCAAGCTGGCGATCGAGGGCGGGTGCAACGCGGTCGCGTCCACGCTGGGCGTGCTGGGCGCGGTCGCCCGCAAGTATGCCCACAAGATCCCCTTCATCGTCAAGCTCAACCACAACGAGCTGCTGACCTATCCCAACAAGTACGACCAGATCATGTTCGCCAACGTCGAGCAGGCGGCGGACCTGGGCGCCGTCGCGGTGGGTGCCACCATCTACTTCGGGTCGCCGGAATCCAACCGGCAGATCCAGGAGGTCTCCGAGGCGTTCCAGATGGCGCACGAGATGGGACTGGCGACGGTGCTGTGGTGTTACCTGCGCAATTCGGCGTTCAAGAAAGACGGCAAGGATTATCACGTCTCGGCCGACCTGACGAACCAGGCCAACCATCTCGGCGTGACCATCGAGGCGGACATCGTCAAGCAGAAGCAGGCGGAGAACAACGGAGGGTTTACGGCCATCAACTTCGGCAAGACGCACAAGGCTGTCTACTCCACGCTCACCAGCGATCATCCGATCGACCTGACGCGGTACCAGGTGGCCGGTTGCTACATGGGGCGGATCGGGCTGATCAACTCCGGCGGGGCGTCGGGGGACAACGATTTCCGCGACGCGGCGCGGACGGCGGTGATCAACAAGCGGGCCGGCGGCATGGGGCTGATCTCCGGCCGGAAGGCCTTCCAGCGGCCGATGTCCGAGGGCGTCAAGCTGCTGCACACGATCCAGGACGTGTACCTGGACAAGGAGATCACGGTGGCCTGAACGGTCTCCGGGCTCCGGGACGTCGATTCGAGTTCGGCGGAGGGCGGTTGACGTCCTCCGCTTTCTGATGCGCGGATGCCGAGAGCAGGGGAGGCTCGGCCGGGTCTCGTCGGAGGAACGATCCCGTTCGAGCATTTCTCGAGAATGTGGACCGGTCCTTTTCCGATCGGATGGAGACGGCGTCCCGCTGCATCGCGCAGGCTTCAGGTTTGCGGCTTGGAACACGAAAACGACAATTGCTCTCGAAGGGGCGAGGGATCGGTTCGATCCTGTTCTTTTGGCTCGATATGGGAGGGGGCGGTAGAATAGGAGGTCTTTTCAGCCGGGCGCCGGTAGCTCAGTCGGATAGAGCATCGGATTTCTAATCCGACGGTCGGAGGTTCGAGTCCTCCCCGGCGCGGTG
>CAZNQN010000024.1:0-12728 GCA_964574925.1 uncultured Phycisphaeraceae bacterium
CCCGAATCATCGTGAGCCGAGCGTTCCCCCTCGCGCCGCGAGGACGCCACCGCATCGGCCACCTCCCGGGCCGAGGGGATCCCCTGCGGGAACGGAGAAGGCGCCGTCTTCGTCTCCGCTCCGCGCTGGGCGTCCATCAGCGTGGTCGTGGTCGCCAGTAGCCGTTCCGCATCGGCCGCCAGCTTCTCCATGTGCCGGAGGATCTTGCGATTCTGCTCGTCGGTCTCGGGCGAAGTAGCCAGGATCTCCTTCGCCAGACGCCGGAAGTCCTTCGCCCCCATGCTGTTGGGCGCAAACTCGGTGATCGGCTGGCCGAAGCTCGTCCCTTCTTTCAATTTGGTGTTGAAGTTGACGATCGTCTCGAACAGCACCCCCTGGAACCGCTGTTTCAGTTCCACCAGGATCTCCCGCGCCAGTTTCGTCCGCACGTCGTACTGGTTGGGCAGCACCCGGACCACCGGCTTGACGCCGTTCCGCTCGCCCAGTTGCTCGATCGTCGCCAGTTGTTGCGTCAGCCCGTGCAGCGAGAAATACCCCGTGTCCACCGGGATGATCACCTCGTCCGCCGCCCGCAACCCGTTCTTCATCAGCAGTCCAAGGTGCGGCGGGCAGTCCACCACGCAGAAGTCGTACCGCCCCGCGTTGGATTCCAGCAGCCGGCGCAACAACCCGTCCGCTTCTTCCCGCGTGCCCAGGCGCGGTTCCAGCCGGGACAGCGCCGACGTGGACGGCGCCAGGTCCAGGTTCGGGGAAATCTGCCAGGTGATCCGGCTCAGTTCCACCGGCTCGCCCTCCACCTGACTCAGCAGACAATCCAGAATCGAAAGGTCGATCTGTTCCTCCGGAACCGCCATCCCCAGCGCGCAGTGGGCCTGCGGATCCAGGTCCACCAGCAGCACCCGTTTCCCCTCCTGTGCCAGGGACGCCGACAGATTGATCGCCACGGTGGTCTTGCCGCAGCCACCCTTCTGATTGGCAATGGTGATCGTGCGCACGAGCGAAACCTCACATTCGATCGAAATCGAGGGAGGCGTCACGGTTGCCGGATCGAGGGCCGCCTCCTGCTTCGCCTCGATCGGTCATACGGCCGGTAAGGGTCGGCCGACGCCTCCTGCGCCGGTCCAAGCCCGCCGCCTCCGTTCCGCCGGGGTTGCGGCGGTCCGGAAAGGGGGGGACCCCTCGGTCCCATAAAAATCGGATATCAGCATTGGGAATCTTGAAGCCTTTTCCAAAAAATCACCCCTTGCCAGTACTGCCAGCCGCCTACCTCCGCCCCGGCAATGCTGGCAGCGGGGGCCGGCACCCGCACACCCCACCGCTCCGCCTGCTCCCTATGTGGGTCCGACCCGTGTGCCGGGACCGACAGACGCACCCACCAGGCAAGGACGAGCGCGATCCGCCACCCCCGTCGGACCCTGCCCGCCTGGAGACCGCCGTACAGCCCGACCCTGCGGCGCGAGAGGGGCGGGTTGCCAAAAGAAAACCCCCGGAAAGGCGGCACCTTCCGGGGGTCCAACGTGTGTCGCGTCGCCTTGACCTCAGCGTTTCGTCGGAACCCGTTTGGGCGCGCCGACGGTGATCGTGGCCGTCTCCGTATAGAAGCTGATCGGCTTGTTCTGCGAGGTCCACAAGAAGGAATGCCGTCCCTGCTCCTTGACGCCGATGGTGAACGTCCCCGCGGCATCATTCGAGGCCCGTAGTTTGAACGATCCCAGATACCGCGGTTGGGAGGTGGTGTCGATCCCCCCCTCGAACAACACGCCTCCCAGCCGACCGTTCGTCGGATCGACGGCGTCCAGCGCCTGCTGCGTCCCGAAGAGGTAGTCGTTGCGGCTCTTGTCGATCCAGAGATCCTCTCCGATCAGTTTGCCGCGCTCGCCCCCGTTGGTGATCAGCGTCACCTGGAAGGAACGCACGTCCGGCGCACCGCGGACGAACGCATCGATGGTGACCGTTTCGCCGGGCGCGATCGTCGAACGGGACGCCGCCAGCGTGAGTGTCGGCCCCAGCGGAACCGCTCCCCGTCCCACGATCATCGCGCTGAGGTTCCGTGCCAGCGTCGGATCGATCCCGCCGACGGTCGCGGTGCCTTCGGCCTGATCGACCTGAACCGGCCCGGCCGTGACCAGCCGCTTCCCCATGTACATCGCCAGCATCTCGGCGCCGCTTTTGCGCATCGCCGCACTGAGTCGGCTGAGCGCATCCTTCGAGAGCGACATCACAATGTCACTGCCTTGCCGCGTCTCCGCCGCCGTCGCGCTGCGCACGTCCGCGGCCGTCAACACCGGGTGCTTGCTCACGTAGATCGTCCGGTCCCGTCCCAGCGAGGCCGATTCCATCCCTGCCGACGGTGTCGAAGACGCCAGACGGAAGCTGATCGTCGGTCTCTGCGCGACCGGCGCCCGCTTCGTCTGCGCCTGGACCGCCACCGTCATGCCCATCCAAACCAATACCCCCGTGCTTGCCATCAGCACCCTTCGCATGGTCTCCATCCTTTCGTTGCGCCGTCTGCCCGCCGCATGGACAAACCGGCCGATCCAGCCGTAAGACTCAAACCCGAATACGCTTTCCGGACCTTCCGACCTCCGGAAGATCCGCCCCCGTCCGAGAACTGTCCCCTTACCCGAAGCCGCCTGAATATACCCGATCGGCCGTCCGTGCGGCAAGCGAAAAAGGAAAAATCCGTCACCTCGCCCCGGATCCCCATGCCGACCCTGCGACGGCGGCACGCCGGATTTTCAGCGTGGCTTTGACCGGACGCCTTCGAGCCTCGAAAAACACGGTCACGGGCAGGGCCCGGAGGAGGGCGGCGGGAACGGATAGGCCGATCCCCGGAACCCGTCCATCGCCCTCGTCACATCGGAAATATTGACCAGGAAGTCCACCCCCGACGGTTCCAGATCGGCCCGCGATTTCCCCGGCGCGTTGGCCGTATTCTTGAACTTGCTGAGGACGGCTGTTACGTCCGTCGTCACGTCCACGCTGTCGTCCGGATTGCTGCACGGGGTCACGGCGCACGTTCCCACCACGTCGCCCCATGTCGGGGTCGCCACCGTCAGGGGCGGCGAGTAGTTGCCCGGCACGGCCGGGTTGCACTCGGCCCCGATCACCTGCACGTCGTAGGTGGCCCCCGGCACGATCAGTTCGTGATGGACGTGCACAGGCCCGACCAGGCTCCAATCGCGGAACACCGGATCGCAGACCAGGGGAGCGGCCTGGAACGTCGGGAACCCCGGCGCCCCCGCCGGTTCCGCCACCCCGGAGTTCTCGCTCACTTCCACCGGATCGCCCACCCACATCGTCGTCCCGTTGAAGGTGTCGAAAGGCGCCGGGAGGCTCGTCATCGTCACGCGGATCGCCTGCAAACGTCCCGCGTCTCCCGCCGTGAACGTCAGGTAACGGTTCCGGCGGTCCACGACGTCCGACTGCGGCGCCGAACCGACGAAACAGGCACACTCATCCGGTTGTCCGTTCTGGTCCGTATCGGCACTGGTGCCGGAGAGGATGTCGCACAGGTCCGCGACGCTGTTGGCGTTGCAGTCGGGGGCGGCCCCGTATGCGAAGACCGAGCCTGCGGAACTCAAACCGCTCGGATCCCGTCCGCGCACGCCCACCATCGCCAGCGACCCGTCCAGCGCCACCGCCGCCCCGAACTGATCCAGCGCGGCAAGATCCAGGCTGAACAGCTTCGCATCCACGAACCACGCCCCGCCGGCGTCCCGACGCAGCACATACGCCGACCCGCAATTGATCCCGTCCGCGCAGTCGTTGGAGAACGCCCCCGCCAGCGCCGTCTCCCCGCTGAGCGAGACGGCCGTCCCGAACAGGTCCGACGCGTCCGCATCCCACGCCTGGAGCTTGCTGTCCTGCACCCACGACGTTCCGTTCCAATGGAAGACGTAGATCGCGCCGCAGAAGGTGCCCGCCGTGCAGGACGCGAACGGCGCCCCCACCATGATCCACGACCCGCTCACCGACACCGCGAACCCGAAGTTGAGGTTCGCCGCCGCGTCCGACGGTCCCAAGATCTGCTCTTCCACCCAGTTGACCCCGTCGAAGCGGTACACATAGGCGCTTCCGCAGTTCGAACCGGCCGCACACGGTGTGCTCGGCGCCCCCACGACCGCCACGTTCCCGTCCAGGTCGACGGAGGTTCCAAACTTGGCCGATGTCGGCGCGTCCGAGGCCGTAAGCTTCTGCGTTTCGCTCCATGTCACCCCGTCGTATGCGAAGACATAAGCCGCTCCCACGCCGTCCGATCCGCCGGAGTTGCCCTCGTTGGGCGCACCGACGAGCACCATGTCCGCACCCGCGGAGACCGAGGTGCCGAACTGATCGTTGGCCGCCGCGTCGGAGGCGGTCAATTTCTGCTCTTCCGCCCATAAGATCCCGTCGTACCGGAACACATAGACCGATCCGGCGTCGGAGCCGACGCCCAGGTCGTCGAACGCCGCACCGGCCGCGATCACGTCGCCGGCCGCATCCACCGAAAACCCCAGCTTGTCTACCGCGCCCGGATCCGACGCCGTCAGCTTCTGCTCCTCGATCCAGTCCGTTCCGTTCCACCGATAGGCATAGACCGCCCCGCACCGGGTGCCCGCCGTGCAATCGTCCGACCGCGCGCCCACGGCCGCGAGCGTCCCGTCGATTGCCACCGCCGCCCCGAACTCGGCCCCGCTCTGGACATCCGAGGGCACCAGCTCCGTCAACTGACATGCCCGCACTTGCGGTGCGAACAGATCGAGCGCCGCGTCGATCTGGATCCGCTTGACCGGCGGATTCGCGTCACATCGTCCGAATACGGGCGCTCCGGTCGTTTGCAGCGCATTGAGGATGAAATCCACGCTTTCCGCCGGCAGCGCCTGTCGCATCACCGCCCACGTGCCCGCCACGTGGGGGGTGGCCATCGATGTTCCGCTCAACGCCCAGTACGTGCTGGGCGACACCGTCGAGGAAATGATCCCCACCCCCGGCGCGTACAGGTCCAGCAGATCCGGTTCGTAGTTGCTGAAACCGGCTTCGCTGTCCGTGTCGTTGACCGCTCCCACGGCCACGGCGGAGGAGATGCATCCCGGAGCGGCCACCGCACCGCACAGCGTTTCGTTCCCCGCGGCAATGGCCGTCGCCGCCCCGATGCTCCGCAAATTGTCGATCGCCGCCTTCTCCGCCGCGTTGGCGTTGTCGCAGTCCGCCTGGTTGCCGAACGCCCCGCCGCCGAGACTCATGTTCGCCGAGGCGATGTCGTAGCTGTCCCGCAGCGAAAACAGATACTCCAGCGCCGCGATCTGATCGGAGGAGAAACTCAGCAGACAATCCATCGGTGTCTGACCGGCCGGGTCGCACGCCGTACTCTGTGGAAACTTCGAAAACACCTGAATCGCGATCAGGTTCGCCCCACGCGCCACCCCCGCGGCAGGACTGCCCGGGCCGTTGCCCACCGCAATGCCCGCCACGTGCGTCCCGTGCTCGAACCCGCCGAAATTGCTGGGATACGGCTGGGCGGCGTGCGGGCTGTCGATGTCCGTCGACGCTCCGTTCGGACAGTCGCCCACCCCGGGCATGCCGTCCGAACCCAGCGCGAAGCACGCTTCCACCATGTCCTTGCCCGCAAAAAACTCGTGATCGGTGAACACGCCGGTGTCGAGAATGGCCACGTACAGCCCCGATCCGTCGAATCCCCGCGCCCACGCCGCCGTCGCCCCCACCTGCACCGTGGATTCATCCAGCATCGGTCGGGCGAGGCGGTCCTCCTCCACGCCCAGCACGCCCGGCGATCGTTCCAGCCGGTCCAGCGCCTCGCGCGACACCGACATCGCCACGAACGGAATGGTCGTAAACTCCCGTCGCAAGACGTGCGCCGTACCCGCCAGCTTGGCCAGCTCCGCCTGGACCCGATCGTGGATGGCCGTCGCCAGTTGGGCGTCCGCCCGGGCCACCGAGGCGGAACCTTTCGCCAGCATCGAACCCTGTCGCAACGCCGCATACGCGGGCACATCCACTTCCACGATGACGGGGAACAGTTCGTTGCTTGCCGGCGGCATCATCGCCCGCACGCGCGCGAACGTGGCCGCCTTGTCCCGGCGCAGCAACGGCGGCGGTGCGGGACGCTCCGCATCTGCGGCCACCTGCTCGACCCGTTCGATGGGGTCGGCCGGAAGAAGACGCGGGGGCTGGGCCCATCCGTTCGACCCGCCGACCGAAAGCGCAAACACCGCCCCTACCATGCCCGTCCACGGGCCGATCCGATGGCTTCTCATCCGGTTGGTCTCCCTCAGCGTGCGGCGGTCCGCCCCGGCTCCTTTCGGTGAAACCCGCCGTCTCCCCGTTGCCCCGAATCCCTCAGGAAGGAATCAACAGTCTATCAAAACGCCCCCCGCCGCTTCAACCGCGGACCGATAAACGCAGACCCGTCCGACAAGAAAACACGATCCTGCTCCTCGTTTATTCCCCGCAAGGGGCGGCGGCAGGCGGCGAAAACGGGTAGGAAAAACCGCGAAACGCATCCAGCACCACCAGGGCGTCGGAAATGTTGACCAGCCGATCGGGTATCGCCGGTTCCAGATCCGCCCGTGCTTTGGGCGGAGCGCCGGGCGCGTTGCGGAACTTCTCCAGTACCGCCAGCAAGTCCGTCACCACGTCCACCTGCCCGTCGGGCGGCGTGCACGGCGACACGGAACATCCCCCCGTCACGTCCCCCCACAAAGACGTGCGGATCGACAACGGATCCGCCGACGGCGGACAGAGGCTGCCGGAAAAACACGCCGTCGGCTGCGAAAACCGGTCACAACCTTCCTCCACCGCTTCCACGGCATAGACGGCGCCGGGAACGATCAGCGCATGGGACACCTCCACCGTTCCGAACGAGGACCAGTCCGCAAAGAACGGATCGCATTGCAACGTGGAGGCGAGAAACACCCCGCTTCTCCCGCCCTGGGCCGGATCCACCGTCCCGGCGTTCTCCGACACCGCCTGCGGCGGCCCGACCCACATGGAAAGCGCGTCGTACGCATCGAACGGCGGCGGCAGGGAGACGAACGTCACCCGCCACGCCGTCACCCGCGCATCGGCCGTGCTCAGCGTCAGGTACCGGTTCTTCTCCATCCCATCACTATCCGGGGGTGGAGGCGGAGCCCCGGGAACCGCGCAGGACACGTCGAGCATCCCCCGCCCGCCCAGTCCGTCGAGGCTCCCCACGCGGATCGTGTAGCAGTTTCCCGCGTCGACCGGCAGATCGAACGTAAGCCCCACGCCGTCCGCTTCGCACGCATATTCCGTCGATCCGTCCGTCGGACATACGCAGCTCGACGAGCCGTTGCAGTAGACGGCCACATACGCATCGAAGTCCGTCTGCACCGCCTCCACCCGCAACCAGCCGGTGCAACTGGCCGTGTAGGTGAACCACACGTCCGTCCCCAGCGCGGAAGTCCCGCCGCCGCTGCACGCCGCCCCGACGGTGTCCGGACCCGCCCCCGTCGCGCAGCGGGTATCGAACGGCGTCAGCCCGTCAGCGATCGGCAGGGCGTCGGCGCAGGCGTCGTTGCCCGGCACGCCGTCGCAACCCGCCAGGGAACACGACACGTTGTCGGTAAAGGCGCCGCCCTGCGTCGCGCAGTCCTCGAAGTGGGTGTCGAGGCAACCGCCACCCGGCCCGCACAGACAACACGCGCCGCTTTGGCATTCATCGGGCACGCCGTTGCCGTCGCGGTCCAGGCTCGTTCCGTTGGCGATGTCCACTGCGTCGTCCACGCCGTTGCCGTTGCAGTCGGTCTGTGTGGAGGCTGCCAGCGCGTCGATGATCCCGTATCCGCGCACGAACAGCGGATCGAACGTCCCGTTGGCGAGATAATCGCCGGCGGTGTGGAACAACCGTTCGCGCATCTGGTCCACCGTCCAGTCGGGATGAGCCTGGATCAGACACGCCACCGCTCCCGCCACCAGCGGCGTGGACAGCGACGTCCCGCTCACGCCCAGATACCCCGCGTCGTCGAACGGGGAGACCGTCTGCGTCTGTACGCCGCGGGCCAGCACCTCCGGCTTGACCCGCCCGTCCGCCGTCGGACCGTCCGAGCTGAACGAGGCGATGTCCCCCGTGTCCCGCACCGCGCCGCAGGTGATCACCTGGAACGCATCGGCCGGGGCGATCAGCGAGGACGTGCTCGGATCGGTGTCGTGTCCGCCGTTGCCCGCCGCGTTGATGCAGAACAACCCGTTGGCGGTGGCGATGTTGACGGCCTGGGTGGTGATCGCCGTCATGCCGTCCAGGTCCGCCTGCGTATACCAGTCGATGTAGCCCAGCGACGCGGTGGCGAGGTCGCCGCCGTTGGCCTCGATGAACTCCAGCCCTGCGACGTAGTTATCCTCCTCGCCGATGTACTCGCCGGCGATGTCCTCGGTCTTGCAGAGGATGTAAGAGGCGTCGAAGGCTGCTCCGACCAGCTCGCCCGGCCGGTACGCCGCCAGCGTCCCCAGGATGTATGTCCCGTGATTGGCCTGTCCCGTCGCGTCCCCCGGTTCGGGCCCCACCTCCGGATCGCCGTTGACGAAGTCGAAGGCGGCGAGGACGTTGAGCGGCTTGGCCGGGTTGTTGAACGCCAGATGCGAGCGAATGAACCCCGTGTCGAGGATCCCGATCACCACCCCCGCCCCGGTGAATCCCTGCGCGTGCAGGTCGATCAACCGGATCTGGGCGAGCTGATCGGTCGACAGGCCGTAATCCAGCCCGGCGGCGACCCGCCCTCCGCCCTCGATCGGACGGGCCGGCACCACCTCCCGCGGCGCGGGATGCCGCATCCGCAGCACGGGCTGAATCTTCTTCACGAACGGCAAGGCGGCGATGCGTTCCAACTGCTCCACCGTGGCCGTTACGCTCACCCCGTTGACCCATCGGCTCGTATGGCGGATCGACGCGCCGGTGTCCGCGACCGCCCGCAGATACCGCGCCGCCACCGGCAGGTCGTATTCGTCGAACAGTCCCGGGCGGGTCCGCCGCAAGCGGCGCCGCCGGATCGCCCGCGGATCGTACTCCGCCGCCAGGCGGTCAAGGGCCGCGCGGCGAGCGTCGGCCGTGGGAACGTCCTTGTCCGTGAACAACACCCATGCCCGCAACGGGCGACCGACGCCCACCCGCGCCGCTTCCGCGTAGACCAGACGGTGCACCTTTCCCGTTCGCACCCGGGGCGTTTCCGCCGAGCGGGCGACATCGGGTGCCATAAGCGTACAGGCGAGCAACACAAGGCAACCGGACACCGGGCGTCTCCCCGAACCCATGCGGTGCCTCAGCGATTCAAAAACGGGCATGTCCCCCTCGATTTCCGCACCCCGGCGGTACTTGGGCGGGTCGGCGGACGCCCACTGTCCCCGTCCGGGCGTCCCGTCCCGAAAGATGCAATCCCCCTTTACCTTAGTTCATGATAGCGGATCGGTCCGGTGGCTTGCAACCGGCCCATCGGCGGGTAGGGTGCTGCCCGGGCACCCGGCCGGTGCCGATGGACTTATCCGGAACGTGAATAGGACCTCGGCTCCCAATGATTCCCCTCATTCTTCTCGCCGTCGGCGGATCGATGCTGCTTTCCCTCGTCCTGACCCTGCTGGGACGACACTGGGCCTGGCGGATCGGATTCGTCGATCGCCCCGACGACGGGCATAAGCGGCATGATCGTCCGGTGGCCCTGGGCGGCGGCATCGCCCTCTTCTGGGCCGTCACCGTCCCACTGCTGATGGGGATTCTCCTCGTCTCCTGGTGGGAGGGACGTTCGCTACCCGAATGGGTGCCGCAGCTCGTCCGCACGCACCTGCCCGGCGTGGTGTCCAAGCGCGGCGACGTGCTGGGACTGCTGGCATGTGCTTTGTGTCTTCATGGGGTGGGACTTCTCGACGATCGCCGTTCGCTGGGGGCGGGCGTCAAGCTTATGGTCCAGTTGATCGTCTCGCTCGTCGTCGCCGGACCGATGGGCATCCGTCTGGCGGAAGCCCTGCCCGCGCCGCTGCCCCTCGTCCTGACCGTCCTGTGGATGCTCACCATCATCAACGCCTTCAACTTCCTGGACAACATGGACGGGCTCAGCGCGGGGGTAGGGGCGATCGCGGCCGGGGTGTTCGCCCTCTCGGCCGCCGGCGCCGGACAGGTGTTCGTCCCCGTGCTGGCGTGGATCGTGGTCGGCGCGTTGCTGGGCTTCCTCGTGTTCAACTTCGCGCCCGCCACCGTCTTCATGGGCGACGCTGGAAGCCTGGTGGTCGGCTTCTGGATGGCGGTGCTGACGATCCTGACCACCTATTACGACCCGGGCCGGGGGCTTTCCCCCCTTGGGCTGCTGGTGCCGGTCGTCGTGCTGGCCGTTCCCCTCTACGACGTGGGGAGCGTGGTGATCCACCGTCTCCGCCTGGGAGAAAGCCCGCTGAAAGGGGACCGGCGTCACTTTTCCCACCGCCTCGTGCGCCGGGGAATGGGGACGCGGACGGCGGTGCTGACGATCTACCTCGCCACCGCGGCGACCGCCCTGCCCGCCGTCGTGCTGCCGCGGCTCGACTGGCTGCACGCCCTTCCCGTGCTGCTGTCGTGCCTCTCGGTGGTGGCGCTGATCGCGTTGCTGGAGCACGCCGGCGGGTCCGCCGCTGACCCGTCGGAACACAAGACGCGCTGAGACGGCCGATTCTCGGCCGGTTCATTCCGATCCTCGCGCTTCCGGGCCGACGCGGGCGTGGAAAAAGTGGTTTTTTTCGCTGTTCGCCCCTTGCGGAATTCGCGTTTTGCCGTCACAATGGATGGTTCCGATTCGGTCGCCCATGCGGGGCGTTCGACGGTGCGGAGCAACCGATGAGCGAGACGCTGGAAGCGCTTCACCGCCTTCAGACCGTGGAGCGGGAACTGGTTCGACTTCGACGACAACGCGAGCAGAAAGCCCGCCGCATCGCCCGCCAGAAACGGCAGATCCAGCAGACCGACGAAAAACTCCAGCAGCAGCGTCGTCTCCTGGTCGAACGACAGAAACGCATCGACGCCCTCCAACTGGAAGTCTCCTCCCGCGAGCAGGCCATCGACCGCCATCGCCAGGCGCTCAACAAGGCCAAGACCAACCGCGAATACGCCTCCATCCTCGCCACCATGAACACGGAAAAGGCCGACACCGCCAAGCTCGAAACGGAAATCCTCCGCCTGATGGAAGAGGTGCAGGGACTTCAGGACGAATCGGCGAAGATCGAGGAGGAAAAGGCCCAGCTTCTCGAAGGGCTCGCCCGCGCGGAAGAGGCGCTGCGCAAGTTCGACGAGGATAGCCGCGCGGAACGCGAAGAGCTGGAAGCCAAACGGGCGCAGTTCGTCGACACCATCAGCCCCTCCACGCTCCAGACCTTTCTCCGCGCCGCCGACCACCACGACGGCGAGGCGATGGCCAGCGTCGAGCGCATCCACCCCAAGCGGGAGGAGTACATCTGTTCCGGGTGCAACATGAAGATCACCCTCGAGGTGGTCAACGCCCTCTACACCCGCGACGAGGTGCAGGTCTGCAAGATCTGCGGTCGGATCCTCTACCTGGCGGAATCCCTCGACCGCTCGCACGCCAAACACTGAAACCGCCGCTTCCGCTTTGCCCGCCGAGCCGCCGGCGTGTCCTTGTGCAGCCCCTCGGAGCGTGCCGCGCCCGTTTCAACCGATCCGCCGACATCTCCCCGCACATTGGACGCTGAGGGAACAACGCCCGTCCCGCAGGGCGGTTCGTTCTCTGTTCCCCTTGCAAGCGCATTTCTCGAAATCGTGGTCCGGTTGATCTCGATCGGATGCGGATGGAGTCCTGCCGCATCGCGCAGGCTGAAGCATGCGGCTCGAAACACAACAACGAAGCGCCCTACGGTTTGTGTTTGCGGGATTGCGCGTCGAGGAGGTCGTCGAAGAGGATGCGCGGCGGGCCGGAGGCGGGACACGGGCGCGACCGCTCATATTCCACCACCAATCGCTTGATGACCCGATCGCCGGCCAGGGCATAGGTGGTGGCGATGCGATGCTCCTCATCGATCTGCTTTTCCACGATGCGGTAGCGAAGCGTCCGGCCGTCGGGGCTGCGCGTCTCCAGCGTGAACACGAACGAGCGCGTCTCCTCCGACCAGGCGCCGCGCACCAGCGAGGGGCCGGTCTGCGAACGGTTGTCGAACCACGCGCCGGCGAACTCGCCCCTCGCACCGTCCCAGGTGAGGGTTCCGATCGCACGATAGACCGGGTCGCGCTTGCCGGTGGTGTAGAGACGCTGAAGCGCGTGCCCGTCGAGAATCCAGCGGATCTCTTCCGTGCCGGAGACGGAGGCGACGACCTTGCCCAACGGGTCATAGTGGGATTCCTTCACCCGCCACACGCCGATCCACGGATCGAACGGGGCCAGCTCCGCGATGCGGACAGGCGGGGAGGACGAGGCGGTCGCTTCGACTTTGCCTCGGGGCGGGGGGGGATCGGTGGCGTTGCGATCCTGGGCGAGGACCGGCATCGCGACTCCCGCGAACAGGAGCGAACCAACGATGCGCGTTCGCCGACGATCGATCCTTCTTGTGATGCTCATCGCTCGTATTGGTTCGGGACCCTCCCTCACCTGTCTGCGTGCAACGCCTGCCTGTGCGTACCCGCACGCAGACAGGCACAGGCAGGCGGTCGCGGCTCTCTTCCCGCGGTCGCGGCGCACCGAATTGCCGGCGGAGCGACCATCGGTCCTTGATACGTATTGCGGAGCAGAAGCGTTCGAGCGTTC
>CAZNQN010000025.1:0-12430 GCA_964574925.1 uncultured Phycisphaeraceae bacterium
GACTGGGATCACCGCCACCTCGGCGGCGTGGCTCAGTTCGCTCGCCATCAGGTCCGCCAGGCGGTCGGCGTCGAAATCCGACGATCCGCTCTGGTTGATGGCCGGCGCCACCGCGATCGTCATCCCCCGCAGGGGAATCTTCGCCGCGTGGTCGTCCGCAGGCCGTTTCAGCAGTACGCACCCGCTGAGACCCGCCATCGTCACCGCCACACAGGCCGCGCCCGCTCGGCGGCATCGTCTCCTCCCTGATCCGGTCATCCTGACCCTCCCGACTCCAAATCCGGGGTTTTCCCGACCCCTTCTCCCGTCGCACCGGGACGGTCGGATGCGTCCCCGCGCGTTCGGACACACGCTTCATCGACCAATGGCCGGACCCCCTTTTGTCCGGGCCCGTCTTTTCCGGGCTCCCGATAAGGACGGTCACGGCGAGGCCGCAGGCACCACCTTCGGCTCTGCGCGGCGTTCGGTCACGGCCGGCCGAGGCTCGATATCGCTCGGAAGCGGCGGTGGAATCACCGACCAGACGTTCTCGTGCCCCGACCGGTTGGTGGTGAAGAACACCCGCCCGCCGGCCGAGAACACCGGCCCGTAATTCGCCGTGAACCCGTCCGTCAGGCGGACTTTTTCCCGCCCGTCCGCGCTCATCATCCAGATGTCCATCAGCGGGCTCGGCGTCGAGCCGTTCGATCCGGCCATCATCAGGGGCACGACCGACGACGAGGAGGCGTAGACGATGCGCGTCCCGTCCGGGCTCCAGGAAGGCAGGATCATCGCCTGATGGGCGCCCGCGGCCAGTTCCGTCGGGAACGACGGCTCCCCGTTTTCCAGGGTGATCACCCAGATGCTGAACCAGCGGTTCCCTCGCTCGCGGGCCCGCTGGTAGACGATCCGGTCGTCCACGGGCGACCATTCGGGGAAGAGTCCGTACCCGATGAAACGCTGCATCCCGGCCCCGGTGGCGTCGGTGATCCACAATTCCCACTGTCCCCCGCCGGCGGGGACCCGGCTGAACACCAGCTCCTTGCCGTCCGGCGACCAGCTCGGATGCACGTCATCCGCCGGGCCGCTGGTGACCTGGATCGGGCGCCCGCCGTCCAGACGCATCACCCAGATGTCCCAGTTCCCCGTCCGGTTGCTGGCGAACGCCACCCGCGTGCCGTCCGGACTGACGTCGGGCTGGATGTCGGCGGCCGGGTCGGCCGTCAGTTGCGTCACCGCCACCCCGTCCACCGACTTGATGTACAGGTCCGGTTGCGTGTTGTGCCGCGTGGAGGCGAAAATCAGCCGTCGTCCTTCCGGATCCGTCGCCACGTCGAAATCCGCCCCCACCTCCGTGAACGTGTGCTGGCGCAGCGACACGATGGGACGGGAGACGAACGAGGCCGGCGGCGTATTCGGCAGATCGCCGAACATGTGCAGGTGTCCGGCGCGGGAAGCCGCCACCAGGGCATACGCCGGATCTCCGCTCGAGACGATCCTCGCTTCGCCCGGGGAGCGACATCCCCACAAAACCCCCGTGAGAACGAAGCAACAGGAGACCGCGCCGCTCCGCCGAAGTCGATGGAAGGTTTCCCGCATGTCGTTTCGTCCGGCGCGAAAGGTGGTCTCAGGCCGGCGAAGCTGATCCGCTTTCGTGCGATGGGTCTCGTTCATGGGCATCGGTCGGATTTCCCGTTTACATCCCAGCGACGACGCAGGCTGAACCGGCCGTGTCGATCGATCCCGGGTACCCGCAGCGGGCCCCCCGGCGTCGCGGCTCGGGTGTTCCATCGGATCGGGAGAGGCGTGGAAACAGTTTGCCGCCCCGTCGGGAAGTTCCGATAACCATCTCCTCTTAAGTTATCGACGCCGCGGGATGGGGACTTCATCTTCGCCTCCGGCCGATTTCGCCGATCCGAGACGCAAAAACGGCAATCGTTTTCGAGCTCGAGCGTGCCGATCGAGTGCGGATGGGGGGAGTGATTCTCGGTCGAAACGCCGCTTGAGGGAGCCTCATGGGGAGGTTTTTCCTTCCTTGGCGGCGGATCGGGCGAGAATCTCTCCTAACCTCCTGTGTCATAAGCAGTTACGGAAAAACCGCCCGCCGGTCGCCAGGCTCTCGTTTTCGGGGTACACTATAGGCGGGAGCAGAGGACTTCCGTTCGGAAGTCCCGTCTGGGAGAAGCAGGGGGTGGCTGTGATGGGAAAGAAGCAGCCCACCTGACGGCCAATCCGAAGGCTTGGTTCGCCGGACGCACCACACATCGTCCCGGCGACCGGGGAGGGAGTGGTCCATGTTTGCACCGTCACATGGACACGGGCACCCATGTGTGGCCGTGGATCTGAACACGCAGCTCGATTTCTGCCACGGAAGCGGGCTTCGCCCCGTGGCCAATCTACCGGGCTTTCTGCGGGGACTTCAACGAGTCGTCGACTGGATCCATCGCACCGGCGCGCCGGTCGCCTCGTCGGTGGAATCGCACCGCATCACAGAGGTCCCTCCCGACGGGAGACCGCTCTGCTGCGTCGACGGCTCTCCCGGGCAGGAGAAGATCCCCCTCACGCTGTTCGACTCCAGATGCTGGGTGGAAGTGGACAATACCCTGAGTTGTCCGACCGACCTGTTTCGTCAGTACCGCCAGATCATCTTCCGCAAGCGGTCGGATGACCTTCTCGCCAACCCCAAGGCCGACCGGTTCTTCACCCAGGTCCGGGCCGACGAGTTCATCGTCTTCGGCGTCAGCGTCGAGGCGGCGGTCAAGACGCTGGTGCTCGGTCTGCTGGCCCGCGGACGCCGCGTCACCGTGGTGGCGGATGCCTGCGGGTTCTGGCACGGAAACTGCGCGGAGATGGCGATGCGACAGATGGCGGCCAAGGGGGCGGAACTGATCTCCAGCGAAAGACTCGCACGCAGACGAACGGGCTTCGTGTCCGTCCCCCCCAACGGCCGCGAGCGGGTTTCTGATTCGCCCGTCCTCCGCGTGACCGACCCGGAGGGTGCGTCGCGGCGCAACGATCCGAACGGTCGGTCCGAATCCACCTTGCCGCGCACCCGTTCGCACGCTAAGCTTTCCGGTCCGGCGAAACGGTCGCGCGGTCGGCGCCGCTAAAATCGCCCCGCACCACGACCGTCGCCGATGAATACGGCAATGCCGAAGCGCGGGCCATGGGCAAGAAAAAGAAGCTCCCCAAACAACTGGCCATCCTCGACGAAGACCTCTGCACCGGGTGCGACGCCTGCGTGACGGTCTGCCCGGTGGATTGCATCGACAAGATCGCCGATCCGTCGCATCCCGGGTACGCCATGGGGGTCTGCACGATCGACCTGTCCGTCTGCATCGGATGCAAACTCTGCGCGCAGGTCTGCCCCTGGGACGTGATCACCATGGTGCCCAGCGACCAGGTGGTGGCCGAACCCCGTTACGCCGCCCTTCTCGAACGATAGAGCATTTCTCGTTCTTGCGCCCGAGCCGGGGGCTTGACACCCGCGCGATGTCACGCGACTCCACCCGGTTCCGGGCGGAAAACGAGCAGTCCACGTGAAAGCATACCTGAGCCCCACACTTTGCATGGCCTCAAAGCGGACACGCAGCTCGGTCGGAAAACAGCGGGCGGAACGTCCGACCGAACGGCAGACGGCGAATCGAAAACGACGCGGACGCCGTTCCCGATTGCGCCGAACGTGCAAAACCGGTTCGGTCTCTCTCAGGGGTCTGTGCAGGCCGCCTCTACGGGGCGGTCGAACGGGCGACGGCGCGCCGAGCGATGTCCCGGCGGACGAAGGCTCCTTCGAAGTGAATTGCATCCACGGCCTCATAGGCCCGGCGGCGTGCTTCCTCCAGATCGCCCCCCAGGGCGGTCACCCCCAGCACCCGCCCGCCACTGGTGAACACGGCGTCGCCCACCCTGCGCGTGCCCGCATGGAACACCTGCACGTCCGGCAGGCGGGCGAGCTCTTGCAACCCCTCGATCCGCTTCCCCTTCTCGTACGAACCGGGATAGCCTTCCGACGCCATCACCACGCACACCGCGCTGCGACTCGACCAGCGGACCTCCACCGCATCGAGCCGATCCTCCACCGCGGCGTCGAGCAGCTCGAACAAATCCGACTCCAGCCGCATCAACAGCGGTTGCGTCTCCGGATCGCCGAACCGGCAGTTGAATTCGAGCACCTTCGGCCCGCCCGGCGTGAGCATCAGTCCGACGTACAGAAGCCCACCGTAAGGTGCGTCATCCCGCCGCAGGGCATCCACGATGGGAACCAGGATGTTCCGCTCCACGGTGCGGAGCACCTCCGGCGTGGCGATCGGCGGGGGACTGTACGCACCCATGCCGCCCGTGTTGGGACCGGTATCGCCCTCCCCCACCCGCTTGTGATCCTGGGCCGCATCCAGCAGGTAGATGGTCTGCCCGCTGACAAGGGCGAAGACGGAAAGCTCCTCGCCCTTGAGCAAATCCTCCACGACGACCGCCCGCCCGGCGTCGCCGAACCGGCGCTCCACCATGATCTGTTCGAGGGCCAGCAGGCCTTGTGCCGGATCGGGGCAGACGAACACGCCCTTGCCCGCCGCCAGCCCCGCCGCCTTGACCACCACGCCCGTATCGCGGGTGGCCACGTACTCCCGCGCCTGGTCGTAATGCTCGAATACGCGCCCCTCGGCCGTGGGGACGTGCGCCGACTTCATCAACCGCTTGGCATAGGCCTTGTCCCCCTCGATCCGCGCCGCCGCCGCCGTCGGACCGAAGATGCGCAGCCCTTCCGCCCGGAACCGATCCACGATGCCGCCGCACAGAGGGGCTTCCGGTCCGACGACCGTCAGATCGATCTGCCGTTCGCGGGCGAATCCGACCAGCCCGTCGTGATCGCTCGGCTCCAGCGGCACGTTTTCGCCGATTTCGACCGTCCCCCCGTTGCCCGGCGCGCAGAAGACCTTCTCCACCTGCGACGATTGCGCCAGCTTCCACGCCAGCGCGTGCTCGCGTCCTCCGCTTCCGACGACCAGAACCCGCACCCGTTTCATCCGCCTTTCTTTCCTGTCGGGCGAAGACGCCCATCCCATGGGAATCCCGCCGTCGATTCTCCACGGGAGAGGAACCTAAACGGGAAGGCGCAGGCAGGCAATACCGCGACAACGTGCGGAGGATGGTCGTGGTTTTGAAGGGCTACTGTCCCAGTTCCCGGCTGCGGCGCCAGGCAGCCTCGACCCCCTCCACGATGTGGGCGAAGACGCGATTGCGTTCCATGCACTCCACGGCGGCCTGCGTGGTCCCGCCGGGGGAGGTAACCTTTCGGCGGAGCTCGGCCGGCGGCTCACCCGTCTCGATCATCATGCGGGCGGCCCCCAGGCACGCCTGGCGGGCCATGATGTCCGCCTGCTGCGGCGAGAGCCCGACGGCCTTTCCCGCTTCCGTCAGCGCCTCGACGAAATAGTAGAAATACGCCGGACCCGACCCGGACACCGCCGTCACCGCGTCCATCTGCGATTCATCTTCGATGACCAGCGCCCGTCCGCCCGCTTCGAAGATCCGCTGCGCCCGCAGCAGATCCACCTCCTGCGCGAAGCGTCCCTTGCACACCCCGGCCATGCCCTCCCCCACATGGATCGGGAGATTCGGCATCGCCCGCACCACGCGCGCCTCGACGTGCGGGAACTTCTCCTCGACGGAGCGGGTGGAGACCCCGGCCATGATCGACACGATCAGGTGCTCCGCACGGATCGACTCCGCAATGCCCGCGCAGACCTCCGCGTACTGCTGCGGTTTGACGGCCAGCAGAACGATATCGCTGTTCTCCACGGCGTAGCGGTTGTCGTCCGTCACCGCCATCTGGAAGCGGTCGGCGAACAATTGCCGTCGCTGCGGGTTCGGGTCGGAAGCGATCATCCGATCCGCGAACAGGAGGGTATTGCGCAGAATCCCGTGCACGATCCCCTCCGCCGCGTTCCCCGCGCCGATCACGCCGATTTCATACTGTCGCATGATTCCGATTCCTGGTCCGCGTCTGCGCGCACCGCACTATGGTCGATCCTCTTCCCGTAAGCCCGCTTTGCGTGGCCCGGCCACTGCCGTCCGCGAGGATTCCCCCCTACAATATCGACATGCTCCGACTGGTCACTGAGAACAACGCCGTGCTGCTTCCCGTGAAGGTGGTTCCGGGGGCGTCTCGGACGGCCTTGAAGGGGTTCTGGCAGGATCGACTGAAAGTCGCCGTCGCCGCTCCCCCGGAAAAAGGAAAGGCCAACGACGCCCTCGTCGCATTCCTGGCCCGTCTGCTGGGCGTCCGCCGTCGGGACGTGACCGTCGCGGCGGGGACGACGACCCCCCTGAAAACCGTCAGGATCGAAGGGATCACCGAGGCCGACGTTCACCAGGCCTTGCAATCCGCTCGATCCTGAATGCGTGTCCGTTCCGCTCTGCTCCGCGTCTCCGATCCGGTTCGGACCGGATGACCGTCGCGTGCGGTCTATCTCGCTCGCGGCCTCCTCGGGATCAGTCGGAGAAGGAAAACCGACCGGCGATCTGCTCGTGCACCTCGATCGTGTTGTAGACGATCAGCGAGCGGTTGAAGATTTCGATCGTGCCCGTGCCCACCACCGGGCCGGTGCCCGTGTTCCAGGACTGCGGCTCGATCGTCTTCATGATGATGTCGCGCAGTTCCTCCAGTCGCTCCTTCATCTGCCGTTCCGTTTCCTCTCCGCCGGAACGCTCCTGGCTGCCGCCCGCACTTCCCTGGAAGACGGACTGACCGCCGCCACCGCCGCCCTGACCGCCCTGAGACGTATTCTGAAGGTTGATGTTGGGGGCGGTCTCTCCGAAGTCCTTCACCTCGAAGAGGATGTCCGTCACGTCGTAGACGCGAAGGTATTTCCGCCGATCGGTATCCGCCCGCGTGGTGATCCGCAGCGTGTTCCCGAACGCGCGATAGCGAAGCTCGCCGTTCTCGGAAAGCTGGTAGAGGACTTCGTTGAGCACCTCGGCCACGGTGGTGTTGTTCATCTGAAGGTTGACGGGCGTGTCCCGATCGACGCTCTCGACGTTGAGCTGCGCCCAGCGCGGCACGATGTTGACCCGCCCTTCGCCCTCCTGGCGGAGCCAGTCGATGATGCCCTCGAAGGGCTCGTCCTGCCAGTCCACGCTTTCCACGTGCTTGCGGAGCAACTGAATGGCCGGCTCACGGTCGCCGAACCGCAGGACCGGAAACTTTGTCTTCTTCCCGCTCTGATCGCTTCCCCGCGTCGCGGTTCGCGACGTCTGCTGCGCCTGCGTCACCGGAACCAGCAGCCCCCACGCCACCCACGCCGTCATCCATACGCCCACCCGCACTCGCATCAGTCGATCTCCTTCTGAAGCGGAGCCGTCCCTGTCGCTGTGGGAAGGTGCGACGGCTCCTTCACTCCGTCGAACCTCCGCTCGACACATGATTCTATACGGTTTCCATCGGATTGTCACACCGGAACGGTGGAACGGGAAGGGGGAGACTAGCGGGAGGTTCGAACGGCGTTCACCAGCGATTTCACTTGCTCTGCGGGCAGCTTGGAACAGGCGAAATACGTCTGCCGCCCCTCGTTCCAGGCGAGCACGGTCACGCCGTCCTGCCGGAACGTCGCATACGCCGGCTGCGTGGAACCCGATCCGGAGGAGGATGCGGGCCTGTTGAAATAGGGCAGGCGGGCGACGGTGAACAGCGACAGCCACGGACCGCTCTTCCCCTGCCGGTACATGACGTGGGCGCCAGGACGACCCAGGATCCCGCAACGGTCCGCCCCGATCAGTTCGAATCCCTGCTTTGAAAAATCAGGCGAGAGTACTTTCAGGCCCATTTCCCGGGAGAGGACTTCCGCAATCCCCGCAGGAGACCGCGGGAGATCCGGCGCGTGGTGGGGCCCCCCTTCCCCGAACGCGCAACGATGGTGCTGGATGCGCACGTCTGAGACCACCTGTCCGGGCACCACGGTGATGGCTCCGGGCTTCGGAGAAACCGATGGCGCAGACGCCGACCATCCCCACCACACCAGGGTCAGGCAGGCTGCCACCGCCGCCGGCCAGGCAAGGCGTCGGATCCACCGGACCATCCCCGGCATCGGGATGACGGCGTCCGGTGCTCCTTCCGCGCGATCCAGGGCGAGCCGGACCTTGTCGGCAAGATCCGCCGGCACGTCCGTCCGCCCGTAGATCCGAACCAGCGCCTCGCGCATGCGGTTGACCTGGGTGACCCGTGCCGTGCAAACGGGGCACATGTTGAGGTGTTCCAGCGCCCGGAGGTTCTCCGTGACGTCCAGTTCGCCGTCGGCAAAGGCCCCCACGAATTTTCGGAATTCTCGGCAGTTCATTCTGCAAACCTTTCGGTGCGGATCCCCCGTTCGCGGGCGTATTCGCCCAGCTCCCGCCCCACGAGTTGTCGGGCGCGATACAGGCGGCTCATCACCGTCCCGATGGGGCAATCACAGATCTCCGCGATCTCCCGGTAGCTCAATCCTTCGATCGCCCACAGCAGCAACACCGACCGGTATTCCGGTTGAAGCCCCTCCACCGCCGTTTTCAGTTCCTCGTCGAACTGTTCCCAATCCATCTCCGCCAGGGTCAGGGGATCTTCCCCCAGCGTGTTCAGCTCGTCGGCGAAATGGTCGAAATCCACGTCGTCCAGCAGCGTCGGACTGCGCCGCTGGCGCCCCTTGGCCGTGTAGAACACGTTGTGCAGAATCCGCAGCAGCCACGGCTTCGCTCCGTATTCGCGCAGCTCGAAACGGTCGAACGCGCGATAGGCGCGGATGAAGGTCTCCTGGACGAGATCCTCGGCGTCCGCCTCGCTGTCGGCCAGCATCCGGGCGACGCGATAGACCACGTCCAGATGAGGCATCGCGATCGCCTCGAACCGTTCCCTCACCGACGCATCCATCGACATCTCCGGTCCGGCCTCCCGTTCCTCAGCAGGAACGTCTCTGAACGATCACAACCCTAACCCCGCTTTCGCCTCGTTTATTCCCTCTCCAGCCTCCATTGTCGCTCCGAACGTCCCCAAACAAAAGCCCGAAAACAGCAGGCCGGAAACCCTTCAGGGCCTCCTTCGCGCTTCGGGATCCGAGTCACGGGCTTGAAGCCCGCGCGACCCGCCGGCAGATCACCCGCATCCCACGGACATGGCACAACCGCGAGACTCGGGAAACCCTTTTTCCGGCATTCCTTCGGTCGGACGAACGGGCATGGCGGATGGAGAGACCGGGAATGGCGCCCCTGAGCCGTCGTGCAGCGCCGCGGCGACGGACCACGGCACCCTGCCCGATCGGTTACACCGTCTCCGGCAGAAGGGAGGCGTGGGAAGGGGCAGTCGTCGGCACGGGGGCGGTTCCGGAGCGGGTCGTCACGATCCGCCCCTCGTCCGCCTGCGCCTTCTCCAGGATGCAGGCCCGGCGGGCGTGGAAGGCGATGACGTGGATCACCAGCCCGGTCACCATCATCTGGACGTAGCCGAAGAGAATCAGGCCCGCCAGCACCACCCGCGACCAGTGAAGGGTCACGTACCCGGCGGTGAGCCACGTCCAGACCCCTTCGCCCACCAGCCAGATCAGCACGGGCACCACGACCGCCCCCGTCGCCAGCACGCCCGTGCCGGAATGGAGCCGGTCGAGCATCGACCACCAGAACGTCGGCGGTCGGTCGCGCCGGTCGATCAGCCGCTCCACATGGTTCGACACCAGTGCGGCGGACAGCAGCATCGACCCCAGCGCCCCCAGCGTAAAACAGAACAGCAGACGGTAGATCATGTCCTCGTGCAGTCGTCCCGTCCGCATCCACATCTCGATGGGATGAACGGCGAACAGGATGGTCACCGTCCAAGCCAGCAACGCCCCCTGGAAAAAGACGCGGGCGGGCCGCCACATCAGCGTCATTTCCAGGATGGTCCGCAGAAACCGCAGACCGTCCTTGAAGACGCTGAGTTTCGACGTGCCGATCCGTTCTTCATAGGGCATGTTGCGTTCGACGATCCGCAGGCGGTCGTCCATGAGGACGCGGGCGCTCATGGCCGGGGTGAAGTGCAGCCCGTCCGGCAGCGGATAGAGCTTGGGCAGCGCGTCCCGCCGGATCACCCGCATCCCGCTGGCGGTGTCGGTCACGATCTTGTTGCTCAGGGCGGAGAGGATCAGGGCGTAGATGCGGTTGCCCAGTCTCCGCAGGCGCGGCATGCGGCTTTCCGGTCCCATACGCGAACCGAGCGCGACGTCGGCCTCCTCGTCGATCAGGGCCGTGACCAGATCGGCGAAGAAACGCGGATCGCACGTGCCGTCCGCATCCAGAAAGCCGACCAGCTCCCCCGAACCTTCCTCGAAACCGCGCTTGATGGCCGCTCCGTATCCGCGGTTGCGCTCGAACACGATGAGCCGGATGTCCTCGTACCCGGCGGCGATCTCGGCCGTGCGGTCCGTCGACCCGTCGCTGACCACGATGATCTCCACCGCATCGACCGGCGAACGGGCGATGATGGTCTGCCGGGCGGCGAGGCACCGCTCGATGATCGAAGCGATGGCCTCCTCCTCGTTGAGCGCGGGGATGACGATCGTCAGCTTCATGAATGTGCTTGCGTTCCCATAACCCGTGGACACCCGATAACTCTTCGGATGCCGATCGACGCGCCTTGAAGACCCGCCTGCCCCGTTTGGGAGAAATCCCGTATTCCGCCGCCGGATCGACCGATAAACAGGGGCATTACGGTGGATCGGCGCGGCGTTCCGTCGTGGCACGCACGCCTCGGGCCACCCGGGGCAACGGGTTTCTTCCCGCACGGCGAGCGCAGAACAGAGCCGCGATCGTGAGGGAGCGGTTCTCTCCGTTCCGGCGGTTTTGCACGCCGAAATGAGAACCGGAAGCGGTTAGCCGCGGCGACGGTAAGTAGAAGACGAAACGATGGGAATCGACTCGGCGGCCTATTCGAGCGGAAACGGGAAACCGGGCGCGTCGCCTTCGTCACCGGGCGGCCTGGCTTGCGGCAAGTCGTTGACGGACCGCCGCATCGGAGCAGCGCTTTCCGGAATCATCGACCGATACGTTCCCGACCGGATGCGGACGACGTACCGTAAGCTCGCGCGGGATGGGGCTTGCGGCTCCGAACACGAAAACGAACGATGCTCCGGTCGGCTCACTGCCCTGTCGGCGAAATCTCTCCACGTCATCGCGGTGACGGCGTTGCTGGCCGGTGCGCTGTGGCTGCTTCCCGGACGGGATGCGATCCCCCCCCTGGTGGAATCGGATTATGCGTACCTGCTGACCGCGGCCGAACGGTTCTCCCAGGGTCTGGGGTTGACCGCTCCGGTTCCGGTCGCTCCCCATCAGCCGTGGGAATGGCGGTGCGACTGGGCCTTTCTGACCCGCTGGCCAATCGGGTATCCCCTGCTGGTCGCGGGCGTGCGACTGGCGGCGGACGTCTCTATCCTGCAAGCGGCAGCCATTCTCGGCGTTCTGGCGTGTGCGGTGGCGATGACCGGGTGGTTCCTGCTGGTGCGGCGATGCCTGCCGCGGGGAGCGGCGGGCGGGTTGCTCGCCCTGCTGACGGCGATGTACGCCGTCTCCCCTCCCCTGCTGCTCAATCCGTCGACCGATCTGCTGGTGGTGGCGGCGTTGCCGTGGATCCTGCTGATTGCCTCCCGGCCCCGGCGGCGGGACAAACCGCGTGCGTATGATCGCAGCCCCGCGGAGAGCTCGCGGCTGGGCGTCGAGACCGACGCTTCGGAGGCGTTCATCCGCAGCGGCCGGGGCTGGAGCGGATATGCCCGCGTGGCGGGGACGGGTCTGCTGGCCGGTTCCCTGTTCTGGATCCGCTACGCGGCGGTTTTCATTCCCGCCGGACTCGTCGCCTGCACCGCGATGCAATACCTTCGCCGACGACGATCATCGCGTTCCCTGAAGGTGCTCGCCGTTTCGTCAGCCGTTCCCGTCGTCTTGCTGCTGCTGATCAACCGTTCGTTCGGTCTGCCCGAATCGCTTCAGAGTCAACTGAACCTGGGGCACTCGGTCCGCTTCGCCTTCACCGACGATCTGTTCGCCCAGGCGTGGCGCCGCTTCACCGACCTGGGATTCTACGACCATCACCCTTTCACACGGTGGGTCTACGCCCTGCTTCCGATGGGGATCGCCGTAGCCGCTCTGCTCTCGCGCCGGGCGAGGAAACGGTTGAAAGCCTACTACGACGCGCCGCCGGTGCTGACGTCGGCCGTGGTGGCGCTGTGCGGTCTTGCCATGCTGATCGCAGCGACGGCGCTGTTCGGCGACAAGTACCCCTACGCGACGCTGCCCCGATACTATCTGCCGATCAAGCCGCTTTACTTCGTGCTGTTCGTCGGTCCGCTTCTGCTGGTGCCCCGCCGCCTCGTGCGGGTGGCCGCGATCGGTGCGATGCTCGTCGGATGCTCCTGGGTGATCGGCCAGGACTGGTACCGCTCCTATCGCCGATCCCTCGGGC
>CAZNQN010000026.1:0-12111 GCA_964574925.1 uncultured Phycisphaeraceae bacterium
CTGGTCACGTGGCTGGAGCAGCTTCCCGCCCGAACCCGCGATCGGCTGGCGCGGCTGGATCTGATCGACGGACGGGCCTTGCAGAGTACGAAACCGCTCAAGGATCACCTGGCCGATTACCGGCAGGCCTTGCTGGACGGGGTGGCGTCGTCTCGCTGCAAAGGGCCCGCGACGGTCAAACATGCCGATCTCGTATTCCGGCGGGTGGCCACCTTGCTCGATGGGATCAAGGCGGTTTACCTCTCCGATGTGACGGCGGAGAAGGTCGGTCGCTATCTGGCCGATCGACGGGCGCAAGGGCTGGCGGTGCAAACCTCGAATCACTTCCTCCGGGCCGCCAAGGCGTTCTTCAACTGGCTGGTCCGGAGCAAACGGGCGCGCGCCAATCCGCTCTCCGATTTGCGGGTGATGCCGGTCACCGCCCGCGCCCGGGTCCATGTGCGGCGGGCGCTGGAACCCGAAGATGCTGCCCGTCTGCTGAACGCGACGCGCAAGGGCCCGACGCGGCATGGAATGCCGCCGGAGGAACGGTACTGGCTGTACCGCCTGGCGCTGGAAACCGCCTTGCGAAGCTCGGAGCTGCGGGCATTGAAGCGGTGCAACATCGAACTCGATACGCCCGAACCGCATCTCCGGCTCCCCGGGGATGACACGAAGAATCGAAAACCGGCGGAACTTCCCCTCCGTCGGGAGACGGCCGTGGAGCTTGCGGCTTTCGTACGGGGCTAACTCCCTGTCGCTTCTCTGTTCCCGAACATGCCTCCCATCGAAGTCGTGTCGAAGATGCTCCACGCCGATCTTGAGGCGGCCGGGATTCCCGTCGAGACCGATTCCGGCCGCGTCGATTTCCATGCCCTGCGGGTGACCTGCCTGTCGTGGCTGGCCAACGAGGCCGGGGTGCCCGTCAAGGTTCTTCAGGATTTCGCCCGCCATTCGACGCCGACGTTGACGATGAGTCTCTACGCCCGCACACTGCGTGGTTCCCTGGTGGGCGCGGCGGATCGGCTGCCCGACCTGAGGGGCGCCGGCGACCAGCGGCAGGCCACCGGCACCGACGAGAGACCGGCACCAAATACGGCACCAAACAGGCTGCATTCACAGGGTCCGGCGTGCATCGATCTGCGCGATGAAACTGGGGAAGTGCCAACCGATGGCACCAAGAACCAGGTGTCCGGTGTTGGAAAAAAAGGCCTGTAAAACAAGGGAAAAACGGCGTATCATGGTGCATCAAAGGGAAGAAGACGGAACAATTCTTCCTTGGAGGAGGCGTGCCCGAGCGGCTGAAGGGGACGGTCTTGAAAAACGGCGCACGGTTGCGCATCGAGAGGCAGAAAACGGAGAGGGCGGGATTCGAACCCGCGAGACAGGGATTACCCCGTCTGACGGTTTAGCAAACCGTTGGTTTCAGCCACTCACCCACCTCTCCACATGGGCTTTCGTCGGCCGGTTCGCCCCGGTCCACGCCCCGACGCGACGGGGCCTGGGACACGCCGGAACGCCCGCGGGTCTAAGGAACTGTTTCAAAACTCGTTCGGCGAACCCATGGACGTTCGTGTCCATGGTGCGGAGCGCGGCACCTTCCGCTCCCTTACGGTCGCGGCTCTGTCAAGCGCCCTGCGTCCTCCGCTCACATCTGCTACCAACGTTTTGAAACATCCCCTAAAGCCCGCGACTCGGCTTCATCGGTCGCAGCGGAACCAGACCGACGCACGTAATCTATCGGCTTTTCGCGGGAAATCAAGAACAGGCAGCCAGCCTCAAGAGCCTTCTTCTCTAGGATCGACGAGAGCGCACACGGGTGATGAGAACCGGACCCGGTCGGAAGCGGGATCGCGGTATGCGACATGAGGGGTCGGCGCAGGTGGCATCCCCGCCGTCGGTCGGCACTCCCGCAGAATCCGGCTTGCACGGCTCTCCCCGCCCCGTCCATGCCGGAATACGCCGGCACGATCGGAGCACCTTCACGCCGACGAAAGATCCAGCCCGCATCCCGTCCCGTCCTGAAGAGGCTCCCACCCTGGGGATGTACAACCGCGGAAGCCAGGACAGCGGACGGACGGGGAGAATGAAAAGACGGCTCTTAGGCCCCGGTTACGTCGAGATCCGAGCATGCCGCCAACACCTGCTGGATCCGCGCCGCCCGTGACCGGATGACGTCGAAACGCCCCTCGGCCAGATCGGCGGGATCGAACAACGATCGAACGAACCCCACCCCCGCGCAGCCCGCACGGAGGAAATCGGTGAAGTTCTCCGCCGTCACCCCGGCCGTGGGGAACAGACGAAGATGCGGCAGCGGACCGCGAATCGCCTCGATGAAAGCAACGCCGCCCGCCGGCATCGGAAAGACCTTGATGAAGTCCGCTCCGAGGCTGTGGGCCGTCTGCATCTCCGTGGGCGTGTACGCTCCCGGAATCATGGGGACGTCCAACCGATGGGCCTCGGCGATGACCTCCCCGTCAACCACCGGGGAGACGAGAAAGCGGGCGCCGGCCTCAACCGCCTCGCGGGCGGCGGCGGGCGTCAGGACGGTACCGGCCCCGACCAACAGATCCTTTCGGCGGGCGAACGACGCGATCAGCTCCAGCGCCCCCGGCGTGGTCAGGGTGAATTCGACCATGCGGAATCCGCCCTCCACGGCCGATTCCATCGCCCGGCGGGCGGTTCCCTCGTCCCGTGTGCGAATGATGGCACTGACCCGGTGCCGGAGGATCGTTTCGATCGCTTCGGACCTCGCTGAGCTCGGGTCGTTCATCCGCCCTCCTTTCATTCTCGGACGTTCTTTCGCCCCCGGCAGGCGGCGTGTAACGTAACGGAAACAGGGGGAATCGTCATCTTCCGACCTGCCATTGCGGGTACAATGCCGTTTAGAAGAAGCATGGGCGGCTGCAGGGAAACGGAAAGCCGCCATGCGTGCCGAAGAAAAAGACGGCCGGCCGACCGGTGGGTCACGGATCCCGGCGGCACGAGACCCCCAACAAGAACAGACCATTGAGGGCGGAAGGATACATCATGGCACTCAGAGGAGCTTTCGGAATCTTCGTCATGGGTCTGCTGGTCGGCGCGTCGGGCGCGTGTCGCCCCGCGGCCGACTCAGCCGCAACGCCGAAAACGCGCGCGGAGGCGGACTCTCCCCACGCCGCCGCCAAGCCAACCGCCGCCCCGTCGGAAACGATCCCGACGACGAAACGCCCGCCGGAGGATGAGAAAGACACGCCGAAGGAAGAAGCATCGTCCACCTCCGCCGCACCTTCGTCCGGACCGAAGGTCGATCTTCAGGCCAACATCGATCTGCTCCGCGACGTGGGCAACGAAATGCTTGAGGCTTGGGCGAAGATTCGATCCGTGCGGGCCAAGGTCAACGTCTCCATGGATCAGAGGGAGAACCCGTTCATTTCTCTTCACGGCGAGGGCGTGCGGGAACAGATCAACCGCGACGGTCGATCTCTGGTCTACCTCAAGATGCTCACCACGTTCAGCACCGACAATCCGAGCCAGGACGGTCCCGATCGGATCTGGACGGGCCGACGTACCCGGTTGATTTCCGACGGCGTGTATGCCTATGTGCATGAGGAAACACACGACGGGGAGCGGTATTACAAAACATGGGCACGACCGCCGCAGCTCTATCCTCTCGGCGGTCCCGCCCTGATGCGCCTCCTCCTGCGTCTTCAGTCGCTTCGACAGGAAGAGGACATGGTTTTCCACGGGGATTGGGTGCATGTGTTCAAGGGATTGACGAACAACGGACAGGCGAAAGTGACCGTGAAGATCCGCCGGGACATCGGAATGCTCGTCGATCTGCGGATCGCCAACCCACAGCGGGGCGTCAAGCGGGTCATCACGTTGAGTGAGATTGAAACCAACGTGGACATTCCCGAAGACCGGTTCGTGTTTCAGCCTCCCGAGGGCGTCACGGTGCAGGATATGACCGTGTCGAAAACGGACGAGACCAAGGAAGGCACACCGGCGCAAACCCCCTCCAAACCCTGAGCGGCCGACGGAGCGAATCGCCGCCTGTTCTCTAGAGGCCGGGTTTGCAGCCGCGTTTCCCGCGATCCGTAGTGGCGGGCGCCGCGCGCGCACACCGTCGGGAAACGAATCCCTCTCCCTTCCGCCCGGGTTGCGAGGCTGCCGGGACAAGGGTGGCTGCGAACCCGTACGGACGAATGCGCCTCATCGGTGAACACGAACATCCCTTCGTGCGGTTTCAAACCCGTAGGGGCCGGAGCGAAAACGAAAAACACCCGTCGTCGCTGCTTGCCCCCTTTGCAAGCGGCGGTATCCTTTGCCTTTTTCGACGGAACGGCGCTGCGCTGAAAAACCGGAACGGCAACGTCGCACGGCGGTCGGGCCGGGATCCGACACCAGAGAGGACGACGAACGGATGACGCAACCCGTACACGAAACATTTCCCTCCGGCCTGGAGGTGGGCGTCCTCCCTCTGCCGGACCGTCATGTGGTGTCCTTTCAGATCTGCGTGCTGGCCGGAGCGTGCAACGAACCGGAAGACAAGCTGGGGCTGGCGAGGCTTCTCGGGGAAACCCTGGACAAAGGGACCGCCCGCCGCGGCGGGCGCGAGCTTCTCGACGCCTTCGACACCCTCGGCGCCAGCCACCAGATCGGCACCGGACGGGAGACGATCACGCTTGCTTGCACGGTCCTGCCGGAACACTTCGAACGGGCGGTCGCCCTTCACGCGGAAATGCTCCGCGAGCCGGCGTTCCCCGAAGACGCTTTGAACGTCAACAAGGAGCTTGCCTGCACCCAGCGACGGGCGCTGGAGGACAGCCCGCGGGCGCTGACGAACAAGCTGATCGATCCGGCCGCGTTCGGAACGGTGCTGGGACGGCATCCCCTTGGCGAGATGGAGACCCTCGCCCGCGTCACGCGCGATGATCTGGTGGCGTTCTGGCAGCGGTTCTTCCGGCCCGGACGGATGCTGGCGGTGGCCGCCGGCGCGGTGGAACCCGCCGACGTGCTGCGGATCTTCACGGAGCACCTCGACGGATCGACGGACGGACAGCGCGAGGGACGGGAGCCGTTCCCTGCCGTCTTTTCCGCCCGGCGGGAACACCACGACAAACCCCTCGAACAGGAACAGATCAGCCTCTGCTGGCCCGGCGTGGACGTGACCGATCCCGAGTATCCGGTCCAGCGGGTGACGCTGGGGCTGCTCTCCGGCGGCATGAGCGGGCGGCTGTTCACCGAGGTGCGGGAAAAACAGGGGCTGGTGTACTGGGTGGGCGCGTGGCAGAAGACGCCGCGCGGTTGCGGCCGGATCTTCCTCGGCGCCTCCACCACGCCCGAACGGTGCGACCGCACCTATGCCACGCTTCTGCGAGAGGTAGAGCGACTGGCCGAAGACGTCACGCAGGACGAACTCGAACGGGCGACGACGGGCATCGTCGCCTCGTACCAGACCACCGGCGACGGAACCTCCGATCGATGCGAAGAACTGGTCAACGACCTGTTCTTTCACGGTCGGCCCGTGCCGATCGAAGAAAAGATCGAGAAAGTGCGCTCGGTCGGCACGGCGGACGTCCGGCGCTATCTGGAGGCGCATCCGCGCGACCGGCTCTGCGTGCTTACGTTGGGCCCGCGCGCCCTGAGCGACACCCCGGACACGGGCGAGGAAGCGCCGCCGTCATGACCCCGGTTCTCCGATAGGACCGCCCCGGAACCGATACACCGACAACGGAAACGCATGAATCGCTCCAACGATCCCTATACCGTCGAGAAACTGGACAACGGGCTGACCGTGGTGATCGAGCGGATGCCCGGCGTGCGCAGTGCGGCCGCCGGCTTCTTCGTCCGCACCGGCGCGCGGGACGAACCGCCCGAACTGGCGGGCGTGTCCCATTTCCTTGAACACATGATGTTCAAGGGCACGCGGCGGCGAACGTGGCAGCAGATCACCATCGACTTCGACCGCATGGGCAGCACCTACAACGCCTACACCAGTGAAGACCGCACCGTCTACTACGGGTGGGTCCGGCGCGAAGACATCCTCGCCCAGATCGAACTGCTGGCGGACATGATGCGGCCGGCGCTGCCGCCGGAAGAGTTCGACATGGAAAAGAACGTGGTGCTCGAGGAAATCGCCATGAGCAAGGACAACCTCGATCACCTCGCGTTCGATTTTCTCCAGGAGAAGGTCTTCGACGGACATCCGCTGGCGTGGCCGGTGCTGGGATACGAACGGACCGTGCGGGAGATGACCCGCGATCAGATGCAAGCCTATTTCGAGCAGCGCTATATCCCGGGCAACATGCGACTGGTGGTGACGGGGAACGTGGACCCGGCGGAGATTCTCGACGCCGCCCGCCGGTACTGCGGCGACTGGCCGAAGGCGACACCGGATGACGCCCGCACGCCGCCCACCCTGCGGACGGGTGTCGATGTGCTGACCGTCGATCGCTTTCATCAACAGGTGGTGGCGTTGACGTATCCGGCCGTCAGCGCCGTGGACGATCGGGCGGAAACAGCCGGGGCGGCGGCGGCCATCCTCGGCAGTGAAAACTCGCGCTTCTTCTGGAACATCGTCCAGAAGGGGCTTGCCCCGCGGGCGGGCACCTACCATCTGGACTACACCGACTGCGGCGCCATGATCCTCTTTGGCGTGTGCGATCCCGACAAGGCCGACGCCGTCGTCGGCGCCATGCGCGAAGAAGCCTGCCGCATCTGCCGCGAACCCGTCAAACCGGAGGAGGTCGAACGGGTCCGCAACAAGCGACGGACGGGACTGGCCGTGGAAAGTGAAGTGCCCTATCACCGTCTGGTGCAGGTGATGGACGACGTGGAGTTCCGCGGCGCTCCGCGGACCATCAAGCAGATGCTCGCCGACGTAGAGGCCGTCACCGTCGAAACCATCCAGGCCTATTTCGACGCCTTTCCCATCGACGGGGACGGGCACCTGACGAGCGTCGGCCCGCGCCACTGGCCTGCTTCGACCTCGGAAACGACGAAACCGGTAAACGACTCGACCTGACCCGGTCCGGGAGGGAACCGGCGGCATGTCCACCGTACCGCCTCTGGATGTGAAAGTCGTCTACAGCGCCTCCAAGCGGCGGCGGCGATCCGCGCGACGACCCGTCGATCGGGGTACCGGCGGCACGGGACGGCTCACCCTGCTTGCCGTCGGGGCGGTGCATCTGCTGCTGGCCGGGGGGATCTACTATGGAACCTGGTGGTGGGCGGACCCGGAGCTGCGCATCCGCGTTCTGCTCAACGTCCCCATGCCCGATGTCGATCTGCGACAGTTCGACCGGATGTTCGAAAACGCACCGCCGCCCGGATCGACCCCGACCGTTCGAACGCCCCCGCCCTCGCGAAGTGCTCCGCCGCCGGATGCGGCCGAGACCACCCGCGACGCCGCCCTCTTCGTCGGAACGTTCTACGGGTGGGAGGCGCTGAGCACCCTGGCCGCCGCCGTCCTCGCCCTGGCCGCGGGCGTCCACCTGGGACGGGCCGGCGGTCGCGGACTCGAACGCACCGGCATGGCGCTGACCATTCTGCTTGTTCTCGCCTGGGGAGCAGGAATCTACTACCTCTGGTCGCGCTACGGCATCCGCTATCGCGTGGTCCATCTCCGCTACGCCGTGGGCGGACTCGTTGCGGTGTTTCTGTGCGCGGGGATGTGGCTCTCCCGCGGACATCGAGGCATCAATCGGCTGTCCGCTGTGCTGCTGATCCTCTCCGCCCTCGGCACCGCGTTCGGGCTGTACGTCGGACTGCGGTTTCAGGCGTTCCGACCGGCGGACTTTCCGTACCCCTTCTGGGCGTGTGTGGCCCTGGCGTTCGTCGGGCAGTCTCTCTGGGGCTGGCTGATGCTGCCGCTCTCCGGACGCCTTCGACCATAGCGCATGCCTCGTCTTTCATGTGTTGAGCCGCGCGCTTCGGACCGCGCGATCAGGCCGGACCCCGCTCCTCGCGGTCGCCCCGTTCCGCCTCACACTTCGACGCGCTGGAAGTGGCGGGCGCCGATCCGGAGGGCGACGGTGCCGGCCAGCAGGCCGACGGCCGTGGCACCGAGACAGAAGATCGTCGCGCGGGCGTCGGGCGGAGCGCCGGGTACGGCGAGTCGCGGCCCCCAACTGGCCGCCCCCACGCCCGTCAGGATCACCGCGATCAGCGCCAGCGATGCCAGCAGATTGGCCGTTCCCCCGAGTCCGTTCGCGATGCGGGCCGTGTTCGTCTGCCCGAACATCGGCATCCGCGCGCCCAGTCCGACCGCAAGTCCGCACAATCCAAAACAAACAGCTAAAGTGACCACAACGTGCAGCGCCGTCCAGGCGGGCGGCAGCTCCAGCATGACGGCGCCCCAGAGCATGGCACCCGCCCCGGCGATCACCGTCACCGTCATGGCGAAGGCGAACTTGGCGAGCAGGATGCGTCCACGCGGCATCGGCAGCAGACCGATCAGCCACAGTTGATGCCCCTCCAGGGAAACCAACGGAAAGACGAAGCGACAGGTGAACGTCGCGAGGATCAGGCTGACCGCGCAGAGATTCAGGAACGGGATGATCTGGATCCAACGCGGATCATTGAATTGAAAGCGCAACGTGGGCATGTTGGTCAAATACAGGATCATCAGACCGAACAGGATCACCAGTTGCGCCCACTGAAGGGGGTCGCGGAGGAAGGTGCGCAGATCTTTGGCCGCCACCAGGCGCAGCGGCTTGGAGAGATAGAAAAACAGCCATTCCGTCGGGGCCGCAGCGGCCGGAACGAGTCGTCCGCGGCCGCGTGATCGACTGCTGGCCCGGTCCCAGGCGCGTTCCAGGTGTCGGGCGACGAATCGCACCAGCAGCCAGCTCAGAAACCATGCATTGGCGATCGTGACGCCCAGATACCCCATCGCATGGTGCCATTGATCGTGCAGGGCGTGGTCAATGCCCGAGGCGACCCAGTAATTGGGCCAGAACGGCGCTTCGATGAACTGCATGCGGGAGAGGAAGGTCCGCAACCACTGTTCCACTTCGGTGGTGCGAACCGGCAGCGACCGCATACCCCACAGCATCAAGACGGTACCGCCGATCACCAGCAACGCCGAGGCGAAGCGCAGCGCTCTGCGGGGGAAGAAGCGGGCGGCCGACCATCCCAGCAGCAGCCCCAGGGCGCCGGGAATCGGAATAAACGCCAGGAAGAATCCGATGAAAAGCAGATAAAAGACCGGTTCCTCCGCCCGCTCCACCCGCGCCAGCGCCAGCATCAGCGGAAGCCCCAGCACGACAAGCGACCAGCTCGAAAACAGCAGGCTCTCCAGGTAGCGCAAAGTCACGAAGTCCAGCGGCGCCAGCGGCGCCGCCCGCAGATAGACGGACTCGGAGCGGGTGAACAAGGCGCCGTACGACACGATGGCGTTGGAGAACGTCAGCATCACCAGCATGGCCATGAAAAAGAAATTGAACACCATGGGAATGGCCACGGTGGCTTCGAGCGGAGTGCGCTTGAACTGGAAGAAGATCGCCAAAAACAGGCCGTACAGTCCGAACCACACGACGGCGATGAGCAGGGTTCCGGCGCCGAGGCGGAGGGGGGCGGTGCGGGCGGCCTCCCGGACGCGATTGGCCAGCGCGATCCCTTTCGTGCGCAGCAGAAGCCCCAGCAACGGGCGGACGGCGGTCGGCTCAGCCATTCTCGTGTTCCGTCAGCGTCAGGAAGATATCCTCGAGCGAATGGGAATGCCGCGCCCGCAGGCGCAGATTGTCCAGCGTGTCGAGGGCGATCAGTTCGCCGCGGTGGATGATCCCCACGCGATCCGCAACCGCCTCGGCGATGTCCAGCGTGTGCGTGCTCATGAACACCGTTCCGCCGCGCCGCGTGTGTTCGCGGAGCAATTCCTTGACCGTGCGAATGGTGCGGGGATCCAATCCGACCATCGGTTCGTCCACCACCAGCACAGCCGGCTCGTGCAACAGCGCCGCCGCCAGCACCACCCGCTGCTTCATTCCGTGGCTGTAGCTTTCCGTCAGTTGATCGAGGAAGGGGTGAATGTCGAGACGCTCGAGCAGCGGTTCCAGCACGCGTTCCCGACGGGCGGGCGACAACCCGTACATCTCCGCGACGAAATGGAGAAACTCCCGCCCGGTCAGCTTTTCGTAGAGAAACGGCTGGTCCGGCACGTAGGCGAGTTGCGCCTTGGCCGCCACCCCGTTCGTTCCGATCGCCCGTCCGCAGACCTCCACCCGCCCCGCGTCGGGTTGCAGCAGCCCGACGATCAGTTTGATGGTGGTCGTCTTGCCGGCGCCGTTGGGGCCTAGGAAAGCGAACAGTTCGCCGCGCGGAATGGTGAGCGTCAGATCGCGCACCGCGGGGGTGTCGCCGTAGCTTTTCCGCACGTGCTCCAGCACGACCGCCGGTTCCGTGGGCGAGCCCGCGCTCATGGTGCCGACCTCCCCCCCGTCTGGGGGAAACGAAACCGCCGGGCCGCCGTCCACGCCTCCTGATCGTACTTTTGCTCGCGCACGATGCGCAGTCGCCCGAGCACGGGAAGAGCCATCTCCTGGGCCTGGACGGCGCCGCTGCGGTCCACCCAGATGCGCGCGTTGGGTGCTTCCACCACGAGGCAGGAGACAAGCCGCCCGTCCACGACGATCGTCTCCCGCCCCGTCACCTTCAGCAGCACGGACGTGAAACGGTTGCCCAGCCCGGTCATCGCGGCCAGGGGATTGAACACCTGCACCCGCCAGGTCTGTCCCACCTGAAGACCCTGAAAACGGGCGAGGGGAGAAAACGCACCGGATATCCATCCCCCCTCCGTCAGCGGGACCTTGAACGCCTGCTCCATCGAACCCCGCCGGAAGGTGAATGAAAAGGCGGAGGGAAACCGTTCGCCGTGCAGCTCGGCGGGGATGCCGCTGGGTTCCGACACCCGGAGATGAAACTCGTCCAACCAGCCTTGTTCGGCGAAGGTGGAACTGATCTGGAGCCGCAACGGCGCGGGGCCGACCGGAAGACGCTCGACCCACACCAGGTCATACCGCTGCACCGAGTGTTCATCCCCCGTGTACTCCGTCCAGATCGTGCCGATCCGCCGCCCGTCCAGCTCGAGCGCGAACTGACTCTGTCGATGCGGCTGATCGAGGAGTTGGAGAAGATCCACACGCGGCGGATCCTTCGCCGTCCAGCGGGGCAGCACGTCCACACGCACCAGCCACGTCATGGCGGCCAGCCACGCCGGCACGATCAACAACCCCGTCACCCTGGTGAACAAGTTCCCCGATTCCTCTCTGGCGTCGCGTGTGAACCCGAAGGCGGACGCTTTCACGTCCGAACCCCTTATTGTACGGTTGTCCCGAGACGGCGGTCAAACGAAAGAGACCGCAACCGAAACGGATGAAAAACCCTTGCGATCGGCAAAACGCCGGACACGAAAACGATTCCGGACCGCCCTGGTCGCGCTCGTCGCCGCCCTGGGCATCGGCGGCATCGGTCTGTGGTCGGCGCTGTCCTACAAGCCTTCCTGGTACGAGCCGCTTTCGCTCGATGCGGAGGCGGAAAAACGGGTCCGGATGCGCGTCGTCGCCCGTCTCGATGAGATCGGCGACCGTCTCGTTGAAGGGCACGCCTTCGAGATCGTGCTGGACGAGCGGGAGGTCAACGAATGGCTGACGGTGTTGCCGGACGTCTGGCCGGAGATCCGCGACGACTGGCCGGCGCAACTGACACACCCCGTGATTCGATTCGAAACTGACCGCATCCGACTCGGCGCCCACTGGATGACACCCGGATGGCAGTCGATCATCCAATTGACGGTCCGTCCGACGCTGACGGACGGCGGCCGCCGCATCCGCATCGACCTCGTCGATGCCGGCGCCGGCGCCCTGCCCCTCCCGGGGTTCGCACTGCGCCGCATCGCCCGCGCCTGGAACCGGCGTCACGGTTCCGAAGCCGCGCCAGACAGCCGGGAAACGCTGTCCAACGACAGACATCCGCTTCGTACGACGGTTCGCAACCGCTTCCGGTGGTTCAACGGCAAACGCCCGTTCCGGATTGAGGCCGTTACGGTCCGGCCCGGTACATTGCATCTTCGCCTGGAGCCGCTATAGCGCGCTTCTCGTTTTCGTATTCCAGGCCTCAGACTTCAAGCCCGCGCGACGGTTCCGCACG
>CAZNQN010000027.1:0-9912 GCA_964574925.1 uncultured Phycisphaeraceae bacterium
GCCGTCGCGCCCCCTTTCGCCGATCGTCTTCCTTTATCGGCACGGAGCCTCATTTCCGGCTAGGGATGAAAGAACGGGAATCCGGCGCGTCTCTTTTCGCCGCAACACCCCGACATCACGGACGCCTCACCGCACGGGCGTCAGCGACAGGACCTCGATCGACGCGCCCCGACCCACGCCCCCCGTGCTGCGCAGGTACCGTTCGACGTACCCGAGTTCCGGATGGAACCGCACCCGCATCACAACGACGTTCCCCCGCCGGGCGAACGGACCCGACGGGTTGTGCAGGTTGTCGAGATCTTCCGCCAGGATGTCGAACAGGCCGTCCACCCCGTACAGACGGGCGTTCTGCGTGCGGGTGGGCCGGCCGTTGCGCAGAACCTCCGTGACGATCCCTCCGCGGACCTTCACGTCAAAGTCGTCGCCCTGCATCCGGTAGTGCAGATCGTAGTCGCGCAGACCCGCCGCCTGCCACCGCTTCCGCGCCGCCGCCAGCGCCGCTTCCGTCAGCGGCTCCATCGGCTCCCGCATCATCCACAACGCGCCGATCAGACCGCCCGCAAAACCCACCGTCGCCAGCAACAGGTTCCGCTTCACCGACCCGCGCATCGGATCCTCAATCCTTTCCCGCCGGCGTTTCGTCGCCGATCGACCCCGCACCGTACGAAGCCCGAACGCTCCCCCGTCGCGGATCGCCACGGAATTGTCAACCCCTCACGCATGTGACCGGATGCAGCGTCGACACCGCCGACGTCCGAGAAAGAGACGTTCGCCTTGCTCTCACGTGACCCTTGTATCCCGCGCCCCGCACGGAAACACCGTCTTTATCGCCCCGGACACGAAACCGGTTCTCCCCCCCGCTGCCCGTTTGGCGTCCCCATCGGATGTATGCTAGGTTTCCCTTTGGCGATCGGGCGCGTCGCAACGGTGGATTCGTCGCGGCCGCGCCCTCGCCGGGGGAAGGGGGAAAGAAGCCATGTCCACACACGCGCTGTCCGTCCTGCTGGCCGATCCGGATCCGTCCACCTGCGCGCCGCTCCGTCGCCGTCTGGAGGCGGCCGGGTATGAGGTGACCGTCGCCTCCACGGCGAGCGAAGTCATCGGCTTTTGCAGTTGGGCCCCGCCCGACGTGCTGGTGATCGACGTCAACCTCCCCGACATGAACGGCTTCGATGTCTGCACGCTGGCCCGCCACGACGCCGACGAGACGGATCTGACGGTCATCCTGACGGGCGAGCCGCACGATGAGCTGACGCGGGCCTACTTCGAACCGATGGCCGCCTTCGCCGGCAGCGACTATTGCGTCAGCAAACCCTTCGACACCACGGCCATCGTCAACATCGTCGAGGAGATCGCCGCCGGGGCATCATCCCGCCCCTCTTTCCGGGCGACGTTCCCGACGCACGTCCGCTGGCCCAGCGGACGCCGCCCGCTCGCCGCCGCCGTCCGATGACACCCCGATGACACCTTCCGGCTGATCCGTTTTCACTCGCCGGACGGCGGACCATGCCGCTCGGATTCCACGCCCGCTCGCTCCCGCGCCCGAAAGGCGACGCCCATCCAGAGGGATTCCCCCGCAGCCGCCACGAGCATCGTCGGGGCGATCCACACGGCCACCGTGGCCCACACCTCGAACGGATCCAGAAGGGCCACCGAACGATGCAGGCTCAGCCCCAGCGCAAGCACGATGGCAGGCGGTTCCAGCAGGTTGAGCGCCAGACCCAGACGCATCCGACGTACCGACGCGGCATCGGAGGGAGAGCCGTCCGGGGCGAGGGCGTCGTCGCGTCGGGCGAGAATCCGCAGGCCGATCCCCATGCTCACCCCCACCGCTGCCACCGCCGCCAGCGACGCCGCGTGCCACCGCCCCAGAAAGATCAACACCGCCAGAATGGTCATGTTGTTGAGATAGATCATCAGGGCCCGCTTCACACCGGACGCGCGGCGAAGTCTCGGCCACATCCACCGATCCACCCACCAGGAAACGAACCGCACCGGGGCGGCCTGTTCATGCACGGCCATGGCCCAACCCGCCCCCGCTCCGACGGCCATCAGTCCCGCCCCCAGCAGGGACGCCACCCAGACCCGCTCCAGAACGACCAGTGTGGCTCTGAGTATGGAACCCTCGTCCATGCCCGCTCGTCTCCTCGCCCCGTCCGACGCCCTTAAGCGCCCGGACAGGCGTGGAAGGTACCGCCGATCCCCTGCGGCATGGAACCCGATTCCGGCCGGAAACACAACGGGCGACGGGCAGGGTACGCGCACGCCGCTTCCTTTTTCCCGTCGCCCCGGCCGGCATCCCCTCACAAACGGTCCCGATCTTGCTGCGCGGGCGGTTTTGTGCATGATGAGGCGGACGATTCGAAGTTTTGACAGGGTGCGTTGGAGTTCCCGATCGTGATCCCGCCGGCCGAGCGTTCCGCCAGACTCCGCAGGCTTCTCGCCGAAGGCCTCGTCGTGATGCCCGGAGCGTTCAACGCGCTGTCGGCGCGGATGATCGAGCGGGAGGGGTTCCCGGCCGCGTACCTCTCCGGCGCCGTGCTCTCCAACTCGGTCGGCGGCGTGCCGGACGTGGGGATGATGACGCTCACCGAGGCCCGCGACCATGCCCGGCACATCGCGTCCGTCACGACGATCCCCCTCTTGATGGACGCCGACACGGGATACGGGGAAGGGCCTTACAACGTGGCCCGCACCGTGCGGGAGCTGGAATCGGTGGGGGTCAGCGGCATCCACATCGAGGACCAGGTCTTCCCGAAGCGTTGCGGACACCTGGAGGGCAAGCAACTGGTTCCGGTGGAGGAGATGTGCGAGAAGATCGCCGCCGCGGCGGCCGCGAAGACCAGCCCCGATTTTCTCCTCATCGCCCGCACGGACGCCCGCGGCGTGGCGGGCTACGACGAGGCCGTTCGCCGCGCTCACCGCTACCTTAAAGCCGGGGCGGACGGGATCTTCCCGGAGGCGCTGTCCACGCGGGAGGAGTTCGCCCGCTTCGCCCGCGACGTGAAGACGATCCTGCTGGCGAACATGACGGAGTTCGGCAAGTCGCCGCTGCTGCGCGTCGATGAATTGGCGGCGATGGGGTACGGGCTGGTCATTTATCCGGTGACGCTTCAGCGGGTTGCGATGAAGGCCGTCGAACGCGCCCTGCGGACGTTGAAAACCGAGCGGACCCAGGAATCGTTGCTGGAGGACATGCAGACGCGGGCGGAACTCTACGAACTGCTGGATTACAAACCGACGTAGGCGAAAACACAAGAGGATCCGTGAGAACCGCACCGCCGCAAGTCGGCGACAACCGCACAGGAGTCGAGGTGATGGAAACAGTGATGGCCAAACCGGGACTGGAAGGCGTCATCGCCGGTCAGACGGAAATCTGCTGCGTGGACCAGGGGAAGCTCCTCTACCGGGGCTACCCGATCGAGGAGCTGGCGGAAACGGTCACGTTCGAGGAGGTCGCGCATCTTCTCCTGTACGGCGCGCTGCCCAACCGCGAGCAGCTTGCCGCCTTCCGCGACCTGCTGGACGGTTTCCGCACCCTCCCGCCGGAAGTCGTGCAGGCGATCCGCGGCATTCCGAAAGAGGTCCCGATGATGGACGTGCTGCGCACCGGCGTGTCGATGGCCGGTCACTTCTGCCCCGTCCACGGCGACGACGTCGACGCGCTGCGGAAGCGATCGGTGTGGCTGATGGCGGTCACCGCCGACGTGGTCGGCACCCGGCTCCGCCTCCTGCAAGGCAAGGAGCCGGTATCCGCGAAGCGGGGTCTGTCCCACGCCGCCCAGATCCTCTATCTCTGCCACGGCAGCGAGCCGGACGAGACCTCCGTCCGGTTGCTGGACCTGACGCTGATCCTCTACGCGGAGCACGACTTCAACGCCAGCACGTTCACCACCCGCGTGATCGGGTCCACGCTGTCGGACATGGTTTCCGCCATCGTGGGGGCGATCGGCGCGTTGAAAGGTCCGCTGCACGGCGGCGCCAACGAGCGGGCGATGGCGCTGATCTCGCGCTTCCGCTCGGCCCAGGAGGCGAGCGAATGGGTCAAGGACGCCATCGCCCGCAAGGAAAAGGTCATGGGCTTCGGACACCGCGTCTACAAGCACGGCGATCATCGCGCCCGCATCCTCGAACGCGAAATGCGGCGACTGGCGGAAAAGAAGGGGCGGCAGGACCTGGTCGCCATCTACGACGCCATCAAGGAACCGCTGGTCGGCAAGGAGCGGCCCATCTACCCGAACGTGGACTATCCCTGCGGACTGACCTATTACCTGCTCGACCTGCCGCTGGATCTGTACACGCCGCTGTTCGTGTGCAGCCGGGTGACGGGCTGGTGCGCCCACTACATGGAGCAGTTGCAGAACAACCGCATCTACCGCCCGCTGAGCGAATACAAGGGTCCGCCGTTGCGCTCCGTCCCCCCCATCGAAACGCGGTAACCGAGCCGGTCGGGCTCGCACCGCTTACAAACGGATCTGCGCCGCCTGTTTGCCCCGACGAGCACACGTGTTCCTACTTCCCCGTGATCTCGTCGAGGAGGGCGCGGGCCTCTTCCCGCGAGGTGCGCACGAACATCAGCGGCATGGAGCGCTCCGCCCAGCGAAGCAGCCTCCCCTTCTCGTCGAACCAGAACTGGTAGCTCCCCATCCCCTCCGGAAGCATGGTCAGGATCGTCGGCGTCCCGTCGCGCCAGGCATCCAGGGAAACGTGCAGGCGGCGCGTCTTTCCCGTGCTCACGTCGAACTCATGCAGGGCATACGAAGGATGCTTGCGGAAATCGACGAGCTGGACGATCGTCTCCAGGCCGTAGACGGTCGGATCCGGAAGCGGCGGCGCCTCCGTCTTCGTCTTCTCGCCGCCCGTCTCCTCGACGACCTCGACACCCTTTTCGGTCACGACCGCCCGTTGGATGACGGCCCCTTCGGAGCCGTCGGCGCGGAGCTGTCGGCGGTGCACCTCCACCCGCACCGGCCGGAAGTGCTCTCCCAGCACCGCGTACACCCGCGCCAGCCGCCGCTCGCCGTTGGGCGCCCGCAGGGCGGCCCGGTTCTCGTAAGTGTACGAGACGGGCGAGGGATTCTTCGAACGGCGCAGGATCACGACGGCCGCCCCCACCACGTCGTCCGGGCCGAACATGACCTTGAAATCCGACTCGACCGTCTCACCCGGCCGGAGCGGACGTGCCTCGCGCAGGGCAACCCGCCCGGCCCGGATCAAATCGGCCTCGGAAGAAGACTGGCTTTCCTGCGCAAAGCCGATCTGGACAAACAGGAACGCTGAGACTACGATCATACCGGACGTACGAACCGGGTTTCCACCTGGAGCGACCGGGCACGGTGATCGACCCATCCGTGTGACTCCTTTTCGACAAGCGCTCGATCCTGTCGCCGCCGGACCAGCGTACCCGCAACCGCCGAGGGAAACCACCGGTTCGATCGGGGTTTCAGCGATGACACGAACACCTTCTCGCACCGGGTTCCAGGAAACGGAGGACACACCATGACGGACGGTCGGCGCATGGTTCGGTTCGCGGTCGTGATCGGGGCGATGGGGATGCTGTCCTCTACGGCGACACCGGCCCAGCGGGACATCCGGTACGCCCCCATCAATCAGGAGAAGGTCGAGGCGCTGCGGCGCGACCTGCGTGAAATGATCACCCGCGCGCGGGATCGCGTCTTTCCCGCCCTGGTCAACATCAAGGTCATCACGTCCCTGTACTACGACGGCAAGGAGGAAAAAGGCCAGGCCGTCGGCAGCGGCACCATCATCTCCCCCGAAGGCTATGTGCTGACCAACTTCCACGTCGTGGACAACGGCAAGAAGTTCCGGTGCACGCTGGCCAACAAGAAGGAATTGCCGGCTACCCTGGTGGGCGAAGACCCGCTCACCGACCTGGCGGTGCTGAAGCTCGACCTGTCGGAACTGGACGAGTCGGACAAACCCTTGCCGGCGGCGACGTTCGGCGATTCGGACGCATTGCAGATCGGGGACACGGTGATGGCGATGGGCAGCCCGTGGGCGCTGTCGCGCTCGGTGACGCTGGGCATCGTCTCCAACACGGAGCGGGTGCTGGCCGCACGCGACGACGAAGCGGGCGAGATGTACTTCGACCGTGACCAGCGGACGGGGTTGTTCAACCGCTGGATCCAGCACGACGCGGCCATCAACCCCGGCAACAGCGGCGGACCGCTCGTCAACCTGAAAGGCGAACTCGTCGGCGTCAACGCCCGCGGCATGTTCTTCGGCGGCGACATGGGCTTCGCCATTCCGAGCAACCTGGCCGCCAAGGTCGCCGCGGAACTCATCCGGCACGGGGAGGTGCGGCGAAGCTGGTGGGGGCTGACCCTCAAACCCATCAAGAAAACGGGGCAAAAGGAAGGCGTGCTGATCAATTCCGTGGTGCAGGGCGGGCCGGCGGATGCCGCCGGTCTTCGCGCCGGCGACCTGATCCTCGCCATCGACGGAAAGCCCGTCACCGTCTGGTTCCCCGAGGAAGTGCCGCCCCTGCTGAAGCGGATGGCGGATTTCCCGATCGGTGCGAAGGTCAGCGTGAAATACCGGCGCGACGACACCGTGCAGGAAACCGTCGTCACCACCCGCAAGCTCAAGAAGGACCGGGGGGAGGAAGAGGCGTTCCGCGGCTGGGGCTTCGTCGGCGTGGACATCACGGACCACATGGCCCGCCAACGCCGGCTCGACTCGACCGACGGCGTTCTCGTGGACAGCGTGCGGAGCGGATCGCCGGCGCAGGTCGCGGAACCGCCGCTCCAGGCCGAAGACGTCATCCGCCGCATCGACGGCAAACCCGTCCCTGACCTCGCCTCCCTGGTGAAGATCTACCGCAAGATCATGGACACCAAACCGCTGCCGAAGTATGTGATGATCGAGTTCGACCGCCGGGGACGCGACCAGCTCACCCTCCTCAAACCCAAGCCCGACGATCTGGAGAATCCGCCGCGCGAGGTGCGCAAGGCGTGGATCGGGGTGGCCGTCCAGCCCGTCGTCCGCAAACTGGCCAAGCAACTGGGCATCGACCGGGTGGGTTTCCGCATCACGCGCGTCTATCCCCGGACGCTGGCGGCGAAGAGCGATTTGCAGGTCGGCGACATCATCATCGCCCTCAACGGCAAACCGCTCAAACCGCGGGGGATGCAGGACGCCGGGTTGTTCCACCGCAAGGTCCGCCGGCTGGATCTGGACGGCACGGCCGAGCTGACCCTTCTGCGCCGCGGCGAAACGAAAACGGTCTCCCTCCCCCTCGAACCCACCAAGATCACCAAGGAGGAAGCGAAACGGGAACGCAACCGCGACTTCGAATTGAGGGTCCGCGAAGTGACCTTTTTCGACCGGGACGAGAACCGCTGGGACGATTCGATCCGGGGCGTCATCGTCGATCACGTCGAACGGGCCGGGTGGGCGCAGCTCGGCGGCATCCGGGAAGACGACCTCATCCAGCGCATCGGCGACCATCCGATCGCCTCGCTTGCGGACTTCAAGGCGGCCATGAAGGACATCACCGAGCGAAAACCCGATCGCGTCGTGTTCGTGGTGTTGCGCGGGCCGCGGACGCATTTCCAATACGTCGAGCCGGACTGGAACCCCGGCGAAAACATCAAACCCAAAACCCATGACGAACAGGAGCCTTGAACCCATGCACACGAAGCAGACGAAACCGATCGCCTTCCTGATGCTGTGGACGATGGTCGCCGCCACCCTCGGGACGCAGACAGCCCGTGCCGACGAGGCCATGCGAAAACTGCTCACCGACAAGCAAGCCGCGCTGGTCACGATAAAGTTCATCCTCAAGATCAAGCTCAGCGGCCCGCTGGCCGGCATGGGCGATCAGGAAACCGAAACCGAGATCACCGGCGTGATGGTCCGTCCGAACGGCGTGGTCCTCTGCTCCAACAGCCGCCTGGCGGGCATGATCAACATGATCAAAAAGATGGTAGGCTCCATGGCCGACAACGTCTCCGGAACGCCGACCGATCTGAAAGTCCTCGTCGGCGATGATGAGGAGGGCAAAGAGGCCGAACTGATCGCCCGCGACAGCGAACTGGATCTCGCCTGGGTCCGCATCAAAGAACCCGGCGGAGAAACCTTCACCTACGTCGATTTCGCAAACGGCGCGACCGGCGGCGTGGGGCAGCGCGTGCTGGCGATGCGACGGCTCAACAAATACTTCGGGCGGGTGCCGGCCGTCGCCGAAGGGCACATCGGCGGCATGACCCAGAAACCGCGCGAACTCTACGTCGCCTCCGGCGCTCCCAGCGAAATGCCCGGCATGCCCGTCTACGACGCGAGCGGCAAACCGCTCGGTTTCACCATCATGCAGGTGCCGGAAAACGAAGCCGGCGATGACAACCCGATGGGCATGTTGAGCAGCCTGAGCAACTTGCAGGACCTCGGGGCGCTGATCCTGCCGGCCAGGGAGGTCGCCAAGGCCACCGCCCGCGCCCTCGCCAGCGCCGAAAACGAGTAGCCGCCCCAGCGCCGAACTCCACGCCTTCCCATCCGCTTCGCTCGCACGGCGGGTGAAGGGCGGCGGCGACGGCGCCCGACCGTGCCTTACCGAGAGCCGGAGGCGGGGGCCTTGTCTTCCGCCGGAATCCGCACCGGGCCGAAACGGTCCCGCAGCTTCTGGAACGGTTCGCGCCCGACGCGGACGAACATCACGGGGATGGTGGGTTCGGCCCAGCGGATCAGCTCCCCGCCGCGGTCGAACCAGAGCTGGTAACTGCCCGTCCCGTCCGGCGTGCGGGTGACGATGGTGGGCGTCCCGTCCTCCCAGGTCTCGCGTTGCACGATCAGTTCCCGCGCCTCGGCCGTCTGCGGGTCCAGCTCGCGAAGCAGCGCCCGCGGATGGGCGTCGAAATTCAGCAGGGTCAATACGGTCTCGATGCCATACACGAGCGGCGGAGCGGGCTTCGCCTTCGTCTGCTCGTCCTTTTGATTGTCCGATTCGGTGATGAGACGAATGTCCTTTGCTCCCACGCGGATCCGTGTCACGACGAGGCGCGGCGGCTTGCCGTCCACCGTGATCTGAAGCTGCCTGGCGACGATCTCGACCGGCTCGAAGGTCCGCGAGAGTTTCGCCTCGATGCGGGTCATCACCTTCGCCCCGGAGGAAAACGCCACAAGACTCTCGTTTTCATAGCGATAGGATCCGTTTTCGCCCGCTGCTTGGAGTCGCGTCCGGCCGTAACCCACCGGCGTGTCCGGCCCGAGTTGCAGGGAGAAGAAGTACTCCAGAGGACGTTGCCGCAAGACCGGATGATGACTCTTCAGGGCCGCCATCCCCTCCCGCGCCAGGGCGGTACGATCAGGCGCTTCCTGCCCTGTCGAAAGAACCGGCATCAACACTCCGACCAACCAGAACCCCAACCATTCGGGCATTTCCTTCCTCCTTGCGTTCGATAGCCTCATTCCCCTTCGGGGATCGTGCCGATCCGTGCGATTCGCGGAGGGAGCTCGCGGCGAACCCTCCCCCGGATGATGTCCCAACCCACCAGGTCATCATCATGCACGATGCGATCCCGAAATCCCACGATCGTCCTTCCCCGGAATCTCGGCCTGCCGAGGCCGATTCGCCTCCGGCAGGCACGCCCCCGTCGTTCGCCCGTCGGGGCTTCGACCCTCCCGCGTTCGCATCGCTTCTTCCACCGCTCGATCGTCCGCCGGCGTCCGCGAGCCGGTGTCGTTCATGGCTTGGCTTCCTGGGTATCCGAGGGTCTCCGATCCCGGTATCTTGGCGGCAAGCCGGTTGCCCTATCAAGAGCAGCGATTCAGGGAACCTGGAATCTTGCTGCGCGGGGCGTGTTTCAAGGGAGGGGCGGCCAGCGATCGACTTGACTGGCGGGCCGACGGTGGTACCGTTTTTTGCGGACCAAGGGGACGTAGCTCAGCTGGGAG
>CAZNQN010000027.1:9922-12055 GCA_964574925.1 uncultured Phycisphaeraceae bacterium
ATGCGAAGGTCGTGGGTTCGAATCCCATCGTCTCCATTCGAGGCTTCAGGCAGCCCGGGCTCCTTCACCTGCCTATGGATTCACCTAGAAGCGTTTCGCGCTTCCCCAGTCGAGGCGCCGTGGGTCTGCGAGGGGGCGCTTCTCAAGAAGGCTCAGTTTTCGAGCCATCGTCCCGCCGGCTCGTCGGCGCCTCCGCAGGAATCAATCCTTCTGCGGCCAGCACGCACACGCCAATTGCACGGGGCTCAAACCGGCACAGCACAAACAGAAGCGAACTTCGGTGGCCCAAACGCAACAGACGCGAACGTTCGTCCAATTGCAATCGATTTCCACATCAAGAGGAAACGGTGTGCTGCCGCCGGACTCCGGATCCGGGGCATAGGACATCGCAGTGCTTCCTGTTTGCCCCTCCTCTGAGCCGACGAAACGGCGCACCCGACCCCCGTCGAAACTGACGACGTCGAGACCACCTTCCGTGATCACCATGCGCAGAGCGATGTCCTGCATGATTCCGGTCACCGATTCTCCATCCTCGACGGGCACGGCCATGAGGTATACCCCGTTTGCACCACGATCGAGGATTCCAATCATCCCGTTGGCGGCGGGCACGATCCGAGAGAACGCCGCTTCGCCGCAGCATTGCGCATTCGTCCCGGGTTTCTCCGGCCTCCCCCGAACTCGTTCCAATGCCGAGGGGCCTTCCGCGAGGAGCGTTCGGAAAAACCGAAAAAGGGCGGGGGACTCGAGCTCCGTCAGGTCGACCTCCGTATCTGATGGGATCATCTCCAGTTCGCGAGCCGCCTCATCCAGGATGCTTTCCGATCCACCGCCTCCATCTCCTACCGAGGGAGTGCCATCGACCGGTGCAACTTGGCGAACTTCCTTGCAAATGCGTGCTTTTTCGAAGCTTGCCTTGTCTTCGGGAGGAGGTTCTCCGATAAAACGGTTCAGCGCCTCAGCGTCCACGAATAGGACTTCCACACCTCTTTCGGAAATCCGGCCGGACAATGCCAGCCCCATCGTAGGGAATGCATCATCGTCCCCGCCCGCGACGAGGACGTAAAGTCCGACGGCTCCCTTGTTTCTGCCATCTAAGACAAGCCATCCTCCCGTCGTACGGATGAGGTGTACGGTACGCCCATCGGAACAAGAAAGATTCGCTGCCGACAACGCCCCCTCGGGCCCTGCTTGCATGACTTTGTTGCGGAAGAAACGAAAAAGCGCGGGGTAGAACTCTTCGTTTAACGAAACCGTCACCTGATCTGGAAGCGTGTCCAGCTCCCGCAGAGCCTCCTGCACCAACGTATGATCGAGAGCAACCGGACTCGGCGTTTTCACCTTTTCGCCGTCGAGGCGTGCTGTGGAATGCTGCGCCACAGCCTCGGCACACAGAAAACCAATGAAGAACATGACCTGACGACATGCGTAACCTTTTCCTCTCATGATGAGACCTCCCAAAGAAATGGATGGCGGTGCCCCATGACGCGTCTCTTTCACCGGCGGTCGACGCAACCGCAGAGGCGGTTCATTCATCGGTCATTATGCGCCCCCCCCCCTTCAGCGTCGTCAAGGCTTTTTTCAGGATTTTTGAGATTTCCTACGGGGACGTTCCGCCCCCTACGCAAACGCCCCCGTCGTTCCCCCTCGGCCTTCGCCGCCCGCTTTCCAGCCCGACTGAAAACCACATCGCGAAGGTGGTCCAACAATGAAACCATGGGTTGGAGGAAGACCTACCGCCACACGCCGGCGGCGGCGACCTCGATCAGCGCCTTGGCGCAGCGGTCCATGTGTTCGGGGGTGTTGGCCCAGCCGGGGGCGACGCGCACGGTCCCTTCCGGGAACGTGCCCATCGCGCGGTGGACATAGGGGGCACAGTGCAATCCCGGGCGGACGGCGATGCGGAAGGACTGATCCAGCACGGCCGCCACCTCGTCCGGCGCCATTCCCTCCACGCGGAACGAAACGATGGGCACGCAGCGATCCGCCCCCCAGGGGAAGGCAAGGCGGATCCCCTCGCGCTCTGCCAGAGCGTCGAGCAGGATGCGGCAAAGCTCCCGGCCTCGGCGAAGGTGTTCGGCCGGGTCGAGCAATTCCAGGGCCGCGCTCAGGCCGGCGAACCCGACGGTGTTGGGC
>CAZNQN010000028.1:0-2779 GCA_964574925.1 uncultured Phycisphaeraceae bacterium
GCACCGTGCTCGTGGGCGGCGGGCTCGGATGGATCGCCGCCGCGATCCTCGCCCGCCTGCTCGCCCGTCATGCAGTTCCCGACCATCTCGAAAACGCCGCCTCCCTCATGCTGGTGACCGCCGTCTTCACGCTGGCGAACCACCTCCAGTCGGAGTCGGGGCTGCTGGCGGCCACGGTGATGGGGTTCGCCCTGGCCAATCAGCGCCGCGCGGACGTCACGCACATCACCGAGTTCAAGGAGAACCTCCAGGTTCTCCTCATCGCTTCGTTGTTCATCGTGCTGGCCGCCCGCGTGGACGTCTCGTCCCTGAAAGCGGTGGGGCTTCGCGGCGTGTTGTTCGCATCCGTGCTCATCCTCGTCGCCCGCCCGCTGGCGGTGCTCGTGTCGACGATTCGATCGCCGCTGTCACGGGCGGAGCGGATGTTCCTCGCCTGGGTGGCGCCGCGGGGAATCGTGGCCGCCGCCGTGGCGTCGGTCTTCGCCCTTCGCCTGAAGGAACGGGGTGTGGAAGCGGCCGACCGGCTCGTCCCCGTGACGCTGATCGTGATTCTGCTGACGGTGACCTTCTACGGATTGATCGCACCGTGGGTCGCGCGGCGGCTCGGCGTCGCGGAAGCCTTTCCCCAGGGCATTCTCTTCGCGGGCGCCGCGTCCTGGGTCCGGAAGCTTGCCCTTTTGCTTCAGCGGGAGGGGATCCGTGTCATGCTCGTCGATACCAACCGCGCGCACATCCGCGAGGCCCGCATGGCGGGACTGCCCACCTACGCCGGAAGCGTCCTCGGCGAATTCACCCTCGACCGCATCGACTTCGGCGGACTGGGGCGGTTGCTGGCGGTCACGCCCAACGATTGGGTGAACATCCTGGCCGTTCGCCGGTTCGAACGCATCTTCGGGCGGAAGGAATGTTATCAGTTGCCCCCGCACCCTGAGACCGACAAACCGGGAGCGCGATACGCGCATCTGCACGGACGCTTGGCGTTTGGCGAACGTTGCCACGCCGCCCTGCTCGAGCGCCGCCTCCGCGAAGGGTTCGTGTTCAAAGCCACCCCGCTCACCGAGACCTTCGACTTCGAAACGTTCCGTGCCCGATACGGGCCGGACACGATCGTCCTCTTCCGCCGCGACGGCGACGGTCGCCTGCATGTCGTGACCGCCGACGAGGAACTCCGCCCCCAGCCGGGCGAGACGCTCATCAGTCTGCTCCGGGAACCGGAAGCATCGAACGATTCGGCTCCGTGAGGGGCGAGCGGTCGTACCGGTTTACGCGGCCGCTCTCTCATGGCACAATGCTCGTTCAGGAAGCGAATCCATGCCGCCGCGTGCGAAAACCAAAGCGACGAAACGACCGGCCCACGCCGTCCCTCCGGACGACCTCCGCTGGCGGTGCGATCCGCAAAGCCTCTCTTTCACGTCCACCGAGGAGGTGCAACCCGTCACGGGCGTGGTGGGGCAGGAGACGGCCGCGGAAGCGCTTCGCTTCGGACTGCAAACGACCGCCCCGGGCCAGCACATCTTCGTTCGCGGTCCGATCGGTTCCGGACGACTCACGCTCGTCCGTCGACTGGTCGAGACCCTCCGCCTGAGCTGCCCGGAGGTGCGCGATCGCTGTTATGTCCACAACTTCAACCAGCCCGATCGTCCGCGTCTGATCGTCCTTCCCCGCGGGCAAGGCACCGTCTTCCGCCGACAGGTGGACCGACTGGCCGATTTCATCCGGGAAGATCTGCCCACCGCCCTCGAATCGGAGGGCGTGCGGTACCTCAAGCGGAGCGTGGAGCAGGTCTCCAACAAACGCCTCAAGGAACTGGTCGATCCCTTCGAAAAGGAGCTGGAAGAAGCCGGTCTGAAGCTGGTCAGTGTGGAAGCGGGGCCGGTCGTCCAGGCCTCGATCTTCCCCGTCGTCGAGGGACGCCCCGTGTCACCGGAGGAATTCGACGAGTTGCACGCCCGCGGTGAGATCAGCGACGACGATCACCGCCGGCTCCACGAGGCGCTCGAACGGTTCCACCCCAGGCTCGTCGAGATCAGCGAAAAGGTCAACGTCATCCGTCGCGAGTACGAGGAAGCCATCGACGGGATCGTGGAAGAGGCGGCCCGTGCCGTCCTGGCCAAACTCGTCGAGGAGATCGAACAGGCGTTCCCCCAGCCGGCGGTCAAGACCTTCCTCGACGAACTCATCGAGGACGTGGTGAAATACCGTCTCGGTCCCCGCGAGGACGACCGGGACTTCACCCGTCTCTACCGCGTCAACGTCGTGCTCGAACACGGACCCGGCGACGGCTGTCCCGTCATCGTGGAGAACTCGCCCACGGTGCGCAACCTGCGCGGAACGATCGACTACGATTTCAAGATGGGCGAGGAGCCTTTCCCCTCCCACATGGGCATCCGTGCCGGTTCCCTGCTCCGCGCGGACGGGGGGTTTCTTATCCTCGAAGACCGCGATCTTCTTTCCGAGCCGGGTGCGTGGCGGGTGCTCGTCCGCACCCTGCGCACCGGCCGACTGGAGATCGCCCCGCCGGATTCGCCCTTTGCCGCTTTCGGCCCTACGCTCAAACCCGAGCCCATCGACATCAACCTGAAGGTGATCCTCCTCGGCGATGATGAGACGTATGCCATCCTCGACGCCTTCGATCACGACTTTCCCCAGTTGTTCAAGGTGCTCGCCGATTTCAACACGACCATCCCGCGCGACGAGGCGAGCGTGGAGCAGTATGCCGCCGTCGTCGCCCACATCGTCCGCGAGGAGAAGTTGCCCCACTTCGACCGCACTGCGGTGG
>CAZNQN010000028.1:2789-3791 GCA_964574925.1 uncultured Phycisphaeraceae bacterium
CCGCTCGTCAGGGCAAACTCACCGCCCGTTTCGGACGCCTGGCGGACATCGTGCGGGAAGCCGCCTTCGTTGCCGGCGAGTCCGGCAACAAGCAGGTCACAGGCGCCGACGTGCGGGAGGCCGTCCGTCGCGGCAAGCAACGTGCCGACCTGCCCGCCCGTCAGTTCCGCGAGCTGGTGCGGGAGGGCATGATCCAGCTCGACGTGACGGGATCCGCCGTCGGACAGATCAACGGGCTTGCCGTCCTCCGCGCCGGACCGATGGTCTACGGTTTCCCCTCGCGGATCACGGCCACCATCGGCCCCGGCACCGCCGGCGTCATCAACATCGAGCGCGAGGCCGCCCTCAGCGGCGCCATCCACACCAAGGGCTTCTACATCCTGGGCGGACTGTTGCGCTATCTTCTCCGCACCGACCATCCGCTCGCCTTCGACGCCTCGGTCGCCTTCGAACAAAGCTACGGCGGCATCGACGGCGATTCCGCCTCCGGTGCCGAAATCTGCTGCCTCCTCAGCGCTTTGACGGACATCCCCCTGCGGCAGGACGTCGCCATGACCGGCGCCATCGACCAGATCGGACACATCATGCCCGTCGGCGCCGTCAACGAGAAGATCGAAGGCTTCTATGATACCTGCCGCGACCTGGGCATGACGGGAACGCAGGGCGTCATCATCCCCCGCGCCAATGCCGGCGACCTGATGCTCCGCCACGACATGCTGGAAGACTGCCGCGCGGGACGCTTCACCGTCTACGCCGTCGAGTCGGTGCACGAAGCGCTGGAGATCCTCACCGGGCGTCCCGCCGGCCGGCGCCGTGCCGACGGATCCTATCCGGTCCACTCCGTCCTCGGCGTCGCCCTCCGCCGCGCCCGTCTCTACTGGGAGATGGCCGCCAAACCCACGCCCCGCAAGACCGCCCTCCCCGCCGCCCGCATCGGCTCCGCCGCTGCCCGCTCCTCGGCCCGCACCAGCCGCAAGACCCCCGCGGCGGCGCAAACAAAAA
>CAZNQN010000028.1:3801-9142 GCA_964574925.1 uncultured Phycisphaeraceae bacterium
CTGACCATGGCCGTAGAGGGCGGGTGGCGCAGGGCCATCATCGTGTGCCGCACGCGCCACCGCCAAAAAGAAGACCCGCAAGCGCAAGACCGCCAAAACCCCCTCCCGCCGAACCCGCCGGGCATGATCACGTCCGGGCGTCGAAAGTTACGAGCCCTCCATGGACCGTCTCGAAATCTGTGACAAGTTCCTCGATGCCGTCTCCTTCGAGTTGTACCCCTATCAGGAGGAGGCCCTGTTGGCGTGGTTCGAGACCGACGCCGGACTGCTGGTGACGGTGCCGACCGGCATGGGCAAGACGTTGCTCGCGGAGGCGGCCATCTTCGAGGCCCTCCACACCAACACCCGCCTCTACTACACCACCCCCCTGATCGCCCTGACCGACCAGAAGTTCCGCGAGTTCCAGGACAAGGCCTGGGAATGGGGCTTTCCCCGCGACCGCATCGGCCTCATCACCGGCAACCGCCGCGTCAACCCGGACGCCCCCGTCCGCGTGGTGGTGGCCGAGATCCTGCTCAACCACCTCCTGGCGTCGGCCCCGCGCAAGCACGCTCCGGCCGCGGAACCCGCCGCCGTGGCCGACCGCTTCGACGACGTCAGCGCCGTGGTGATGGACGAGTTTCACTACTTCAACGATCGCGAGCGCGGCGTGGTGTGGGAGTTGTCCCTGGTGCTGATGCCGCCGACCGTCCGACTGATGCTGCTCTCCGCCACGGTCGGCAATCCCGTCGAGTTCGTCCGGTGGATGAACAAGGAGCACGGCCGGACGCTTCGCCTGATCCAGTCCGATCAACGCCGCGTCCCCCTCGAATACTGCTGGGTGGGCGACAGGCTGCTCACCGAACACCTGCCTGCGATGGTCTCCGAGGACGACGAACGATGCCGTACCCCGGCCCTGGTCTTCTGCTTCAACCGGGATGAATGCTGGGAAGTGGCGGAGAAGCTCAAGGGGCTGCAGCTGCTGAGTGAGGCTGGCCGCCGCGAGGTGGAACGTGCCCTCGATCCCGAAACCTTCCGCGAGGGGATCGGTCCGAAGCTGCGGCAGATGCTCATCCGCGGCGTCGGCGTCCATCACGCCGGTGTGCTGCCCCGCTACAAGGAGATCGTCGAGTCCCTCTTTTCCGCCAAGCGCATTCCGTTCGTCGTCTGCACGGAGACGCTGGCCGCCGGCGTCAATCTGCCCGCCCGTTCCGTCGTCCTCAGCACGCTCCTGAAAGGCAAGCGGGGCGAAAAGAAACTCATCCCCGCCTCCAGCGCGCACCAGATGTTCGGTCGGGCGGGTCGGCCCCAGTTCGACCAGCGCGGATACGTCTTCGTCCTCGCCCACGAGGACGACGTCCGCATCCACAAGTGGCGGGAGAAGTATGACCGCATCGACCCGAAGACGAAGGATCCCGGTCTGCTCCGCATGCGCAAGCAGCTCGAACGCAAACGACCCACCCGCCGCAAGACCGAGCAGTACTGGACGGAGGGGCAGTTCCGCACCCTCATCCAGGCCGGTCCCGCCCGCCTCGCCAGTCGATCCATGATCCCCTATCAGGTGCTCATCTACCTGCTCGTCCACGGGGCCGCCTTGGAGGACGTCCGCGGCTTTCTGCGTAAACGCTTCAACACGCCGGAAAAGCTCGACGCCTTCCAGAAGCAGCTCGATCACATGATCGCCAACCTGGAGGCGTTCGGATTCCTCAAACGCCAGGCCGACGATGTCCTGAGCCTGGACGATTCGATCCGCTCCCTGCTCGTCTTCCGCAGTGTGGAACCGTTGCTGGGGGCGTTTCTCGTCCGCCGTCTCGTTCGCGCCTCCTTCGAGGAAAAGCTGCTCGCTCTCGAATCGGTGCTGCCGCTTTCTCCCACCTTGGACCGCAAGGTGTTTCCGTCCGCCTGGGAGCCCGGCCCCTTGCAGATCAACGAGATCGAACCGGAGGCGATCCAGGCGGGACTGGTCCTGCCCCGGGAAGGCGGCGGCGTCAAGGCCGTGATCGAGGAAGAATACGAGGACTACTGGGACCGCGACCGGCGCGAACCGCGCGCCCTTCTTCTACCGGAACTGCTCCACATGCTGTTCGAACACCGTCTGGCCACGCCCGAGGGACTTTCCGTCCGTCCCAAATGGGTCGCCGGCGGCATCCTCGACCACGGCGAGGAGTTCTTCCGCTTCGCCCGCGCCCGAGATTTGCTCAAGAACGAAGGGTTGATCCTGCGGCACATCCTGCGTCTGGCCATCCTGGCCGGGGAGTTCCTCGAACATTCCGGCGGCGACCCGGAGTACGAGCGGATCGGCGAGCTGGCGACGCGCATCAGCCGCAGCGTCGACCCGCGCTACACCGATCGCTTCCTGGCCGCCCAGTCCGAGGCCCGCTCTCTCGCCGCTTTATGACGGTCCCCGCAATGTCGAGAAATGCGCCCGTGCGAGTCGTCGTTGCACATCCCCCAGTGCCGCAGTAGCCGACTCCCTGACGACGTGGCTGCGCTCATGGTTCTTGATCAATGCCAAAACACTGCGCATGTCGCGAAGTCTTTCCACTGATTTCGTACGTCGAGCAGCGCACGCGATCCCGTGTACGGCTCCCGATCGTCCTGCCGCAAAACGTGCTTGCCGGGCCAATCGCAGCAAAATGGGCAGCGATGCACGTAGATCCCAGTGATCGCCCAGCAAGTCACCGGCCATCCAGGCGACTTCTGCGGTGTTTGTCGGAACATGCTGCAGAAACTCACCCACTAGCACCGGGATATCCCGTGCAAAGGATCGATCGTTGCCGAGGTGGGGAACATCGTCCAGGAAACAGAACAGGGTGAACTGTACTTCTCGCAACGGACATTGTGGATCGAGCCAGCGCAAGAGGAGGGGGCGGGATTCCGGGAGGAACACCACCGCCAGCTTGACGGCCGCTACCCGCAACCTTTCGTACCGTTCGGATCCCTCCGCCGTCGCCGCCAGCATGGCGATCAGGTCCATGCATTCTTTGTGCCGGAGAGCGCTCGTGACGGCATGAATGTCGCGGAGGTCGTCGCATCGAAGATCAAGATCGAATCTTGTTTCGAAGTGGGCGATGACCTCCGCCAACCACCGTTTCTTCTGTCGCTTCGTCACGCGTTTGGTATCCGAGTGCGCGACTGACGGGCACGGGTTCAATCACCTTAACACGACGGCCTGTCCTCCGCGGGGACTCACCGATCCCACGATGACGGCAGCCGGGGTGTTGCGCGTCCGCAGGCCGTGAAGCAGACCGTCCACCCGGTCCGGCGGCACGGCGATCAGCAACCCGCCGGACGTCTGGGCGTCGGCCAGCACCCGCACGAGCAGTTCATCCACGCCGCTCGACACCTGCAACGCATCACCGACATGCTCCAGATTGCCCTTCCACGCTCGCGTGAGTTGCTTCTTTCGGGCCAGCTCCAGGGTGCCGGAAAGCAAGGGAACCGTGGCCGCGTGAAGCTCCACCGTCACCCCGCTCGCCTGCGCCAGCTCGAAGGCGTGCCCGATCAATCCGAAGCCGGTGACGTCGGTGGCCGCATGAACGCCCGTCTGCTGCATGGCCTCGCTCGCGCCCGCATTGAGTGCCGTCATCACGTCGAGCGCCTCTTGCAGGTCGGCCGCATCGATCTTGCCCGTCTTGGCCGCCGACGTCAGCACCCCCGATCCGATCGGCTTGGTCAAAACGAGCACGTCGCCTTCCTTCGCCCCCGCGTTGGTGATGATCCGATCGGGATGGACGATGCCCGTCACCGCCAGGCCGTACTTGACCTCGCCGTCCCGCACGCTGTGCCCGCCGACCAGCGCCGCCCCCGCCGCCGACACCCGCTCCGCCCCGCCGCGGAGGATCTCGCTGAGGATTTCGATGGGCAGGTCGTCATCGGGGAACCCGACGATGTTCAGGGCGGTCAGCGGCCGACCGCCCATCGCGTAGACATCCGATAAGCTGTTGGCCGCCGCGATCCGCCCGAACGGGTACGGGTCGTCCACCAGCGGAGGGAAGAAATCCACCGTCAGCACCAGCGCCCGTTCCGCGTCGAGGCGATACACCCCCGCATCGTCGAAGCCCTCGCTTCCGACGATCAGTTCGGGTACGTCCTGCACCGGCAGCCCGCGCAGAACCTGCGCCGTCGCCCCCATGGGCAACTTGCCGGCTCAACCGGCGCAACTGGCGTACCGGGTCAGGCGGATCTTGCGGGAAGGTGTCATGGTGGGAGGCCAGTATAGCCCGCCGCCGGCTCCACGTCATCCGGGGAGTCTCGAAAGGCGGGGATTCGAAACCCGTCTTCGAGGAATCCGTGTTTCAGAAGCAGGCCGTCGGTTACAGAAGTTCCTGGCCGTATTCACCCCCGGGATCCAGCTCGCGCGGGTCGATCTTGAACCGCGCAAGCCATTCGCCGGGCGGCGCGTCACCGGCCGTTTCCTTCGCCGAGTCCTGTCGCGCCGTTGCGGCGGGATCGTCCTCCGCCCTCCGGGCGGAGCGGAACAGCTCCGCGAGGAACGTCTTGCAGGTCGCGTGTTTGCACCGTCGATAGCGGGCGGCGTGTCCGACGGCGTGGTCGCTGCTGATGACGCGGACCCGGCCCGGATCGGGCGCTTCTTCGACGAGGCGGACGATCACATCGTCGGCCGTCTCCGTGCCGCTGAAACGCACCTCGACGCCGGTGGACTCCATCTGCGCCTGCATCGAAGGGGGCGGAGCCGCCCCGTCGAAAACAAGCGTCACGCGGCTGGTCGCCCCTTCCGCCCACCGCTCCACGATGCGAACCAGCGTCTCCCGCCCCGGCAGGGAACCGGCCGCGTGGTCGCGGATGGCGAACAACAGATTGTTGCCGTCGATGATCACGTGCATGGAACGGCCCTCTTCGCACGGAGGTCCCGTTCCAGTATACACGCCGCGGACGCTGGAAGGGCGTCGACCGCCGCCCCGGAAAACCGTTTACGCGAACGGCTTCGTCCGGTACAAGGTAGAAACCGTAAGAACGATGCCGGATCTCGTTTCGGGAATCGGTACCTCCGATGCTGATTCGAATAAGGGAGGAGCGGAGCCTCTGGTCGCGGCCTGAGTCGCCCGGTCCGTCCCTCGCCGCCGGAGCGACCATTCCCGCAACCGGGGTTCGGTGTCGTCTCTGTGCGGGGCCGTAGCTCAGTTGGGAGAGCGTCTGGTTTGCAACCAGAAGGTCGCCGGTTCGAGTCCGGTCGGCTCCACTTTCCGGGTCGTGACGATTCGGAACGACACGCCGGATTGCCCCGCGATCGTCATGCGGTACGGAAGTGCCGACAGCGACGGCCGGGGAAATCTCTACAGCGGTTCGAGATGCCCGTCGAGCCGGCCGCGTTTGCGGGCGACGGCGCGGCGATGACGCA
>CAZNQN010000028.1:9152-11978 GCA_964574925.1 uncultured Phycisphaeraceae bacterium
GGCGCAGAAAACGCATGCAATCGCTCCGCGTGATGCTCCGATAGGAGAGCAGGCTCGATGCCAATCGCACGAGTTCCCGCTCGGGAAGCGTAGGAATCGTGAAGCCGCGTGCTTTCTGATCTTCGAGCCGATCGCCCCGCATCCCGCGCTCGGGCGACCCGATACGACGTAACCCCTCCAGATCGAGCATCCACACGCTCGGATCGTCCGCCCAGTTCCGGATCATCACGTTGGCAGCCTTGAAATCCCGGTGGGCATAGCCTGCAAGCCGAAGGCGGACCAGGAACTCCACGACGCGCTCACTCAATCGCCGCTTGATCCGATGCTGCTCCGAGAGCGGCAAAGCGCTCAGGCGGCGCAGGGCGATGTCGTCGAGATTGGTCAGACCGTCCACGAAACCGGTGATCAGCCACGATCCGCCGCCCCGCCGCGACTCGATCACCGCGATCGGCGTCGGCGTACGGAGGCCGAGCCGGAGGAGATCCCACCCCCGCTCGAAGCTCCGCCGGGCGCGGGAAGGGCGGAACACCGCCGCGAGCCGTCGCCATCCGGTGTCGGGAAGGAACCGCTTTGCCACGAACGGCACGCGCCCCGCCGGCGTCGAAAGCTCCGCCTTGAGGACGAGACTTCTCGCTCCCGCCTTGAGAATCTCACCACCGTCGAAGGATTCGCCCCCTCTGACCAGCGCGGCAAGAACGGGCTTCCACGACTCCTCCGAAAGCCACACTTCAGATGGAACGCCGGTGGGAGGGGAGACGGGTCGCGCACGCCGGGTGTCCGACACGGGACGTTCTCCGGTGTCGGATTCCGCTCCCTCACGGTGGCGGCTCTGTTCCTTGCCCGCTCCCTTACGGTCGCGGCTCTGTTCCGCGCGGTCGCGGCTCTGCCGCGGATCGCAGGCCGGGGGCGCGCGATCCGATCCGATCGCGGAGGAAACGGGGAGGGGAGGAGCTTCGCGGATCAGCCACGCGGTCCAGCCGCCGCCCAGCTCAAGGCTCCTCATTGGGCGGCGCCTCCGTGACCCGGACGGAGCGGATGATGAGCTTTCGCCGCGGCCGACCCTGTTCGTCCACGGGGACAGCCATCAGGCGGTCGAGCGTCTTGAATGAATCCTCCCCCACCAGCTCGGCGAAGGCGGTGTAGCGACCGTCCCACTCCTTGACCCGCGTGTTGCAGATGAAAAACTGGGAGCTGGCCGAGTCGGGGTCGTCGTCGAGCAGGGCCATCGCCACCACGCCCTTGCGGAACGGGTGGTTGTTGAACTCCGCCGGCACGCGCTTGCCGTCGGTGCGGATGCCCGTCCCGTCCCCGCGGGGACACCCCCCCTGAATGAAGTACCCCGGCTCGATGCGGTGGAACGTCGTCCCGTTGTAGAAGCCGCTCTCCGCCAGTTCGAGGAAATTGGCCACCGTCTTGGGCGCGTCGCGGTAAAAAAACCGCAATGTCATGGTCCCCTCGTCGGTGACGATCTCCGCCCGCTTCAGCGGCGCGATGGTGATGACGATCGGCTCGCTGCTCAGCGTTCCGTGGTACGGTTTCCACACGATCCGGTATCGTCCCGCCCCCCGCAGCGTGGGAAAAAAGTCCCGCAGGTCGATCGTCGTGCCCACGCTGGCGTGGGGAGCGATCATCAGATAGGGGGCATGATCCGGAGCGTGATAGCCCACCGGCGTGTCCCACTGCCGACCGGTTTCCGTCGTCACCGTCACCGACCCGCTCACCCCGCTGCTGAAGATGTGCGGCAGCGGCAGGCCCACCTCCGGCGAGGGGATCGAAGGCTCCGTATCCGGCACGGACAGCGTGACCGGCTGATCGTTCTCGTTCTCCAGCAGGAAGGTCACCCACACGGGGCGGCCCATCGGCACGCGGTACGAATGGGGGCGGAGCAGGGCACGCACCCCGCTGACCGTGGGGGCGGGCACCTGGGCCGATCCGGACGCTCCCCCCATCGCCGCCGTCATCGCCACGAACCACACCGCCGATCGTTTCATGCCCACATGTCCGCCTTCTGGAAATCCGATCACCGCGCCGGGCAGGATGCCGAACAGGCATTGTGCAGGGTCCGCCGCGGTTGTCCACCCTTTCATGCCGCTGCGCGGACGGCGCAGGCGCGCAACACACCCCTCCGCACCGCCCTGAGGTTGTACCCGCCGTCGGGGAAAGCGGTTGCACGTCCGCACCGCGCCGCCGCCCGGACGGCGATCCTTACCCTACCGGCGCTCGGCGCTCCCGCACGCTGCGGCTCGATCACCGCATCGGGTCGGAGAAAAGCGGACGACTCGCTGCGTCGCCGTCCCGCATCCTTTCCCGCCTGCCGCCATGACCGGCCTCATGCCTGATCGCGCCCCCGATCCCGACGCCCGACCCCGCGAAGCCGGCGGTCCGCGCGAGTCGAACCCTCCGCCCGCCTGTGCGGGTAGCATGCCCGACTCGAAACCACCGCCCGCGCGCAGGCAGGGCCCCCGAATCGAAGACCCGTCTACATGTGAAACCAGTACGCGCGGATCGAAACCACCGCCCGTGCGCAGGCAGGACCCCCGAATCGAACACCCGCCTGCATGTGAAAGCAGCACCGGCGAACCCGAACCCCTGCCCGCGCGCAGGCAGTACGCCGGGATCGAATCCCCTGCCCGCGCGGAACGAGTACGCCGGCATCCGAAGATCGGCCCGCCCCGCGGGCAGGGCTTGACGCCGCCGCCCCGGCGATCTATCCTGATGGTTGCACGGTGCGGGGTAGAGCAGTTGGCAGCTCGTCGGGCTCATAACCCGGAGGTCGCAGGTTCGAATCCTGCCCCCGCTAGTGACACCTCCCCGCGCAATCTCCCC
>CAZNQN010000029.1:0-11930 GCA_964574925.1 uncultured Phycisphaeraceae bacterium
GGGTCGCGCAGGTGGGCGTCCCAGCCGGAGGAGACGAGGACCAACTCGGGCCGAAAACGCTCCAGGGCCGGCACGGCGACCTGCTCGTAGGCGGCGGCGAAGGAGCGATCGCCGGCCCCTGCCGGGGAACGGTCGGCGGACCGATCCGCTCGAACCGCCACCACCAGCGGGCGAAGAACTCGTTGAGGTTCTGGGCGAACGCCAGCTTGGGGGGGACGGCGCGCCGTCGCAACCGGACGCGGAGCGTGATCGCCCCGGCCGCGAAAGTGATACCCGCCACCAGGAGCAGGATCCAACCCACGAAGGCATCGAGCCGCGTCCAGGCGGGCATCCCGAGCATCCCCGTCGCCAGCAGCAGGGCGCCGACGCTGGTGAGATCCTTGATGCCGTACACGCGACCCCGGAACCGGTCCGGGACGATGCGTTGCAGCAGGGCGTTGAAGCTCGCCATCACCGCGATGCCGAAAAAGCCCGCCCCCACCACGCCGATCCCGCCCACAATCGCCAGCGATTCCGCGGAAAGCGGCAGGAAGACCGAGGCCGCAAACACCACGATAGACGCGGCGATGCCGAACAGTCCCCATGTGATGGCGATCTCGCTTCGCAGGGCGTCGCCCAGCAGGGTGATCGTCACCGCCCCCAGGATGAACCCAAGTCCCAGTAGCGCCCGGTACCCGCTGATGGCCTGGTAGCTGCCGTGATAGACGTCTCGGACGACAGCCGGCATGGCGCACTTGACCAGCGGGCCGCAGAACCACACCAGCACCCCGATCGCCAGCAGTTCCATGACGCGGCGATGGACGCGGACGTAGCGGAATCCTTCGGCCAGTTGCGAAAGGACGCGGGTCAGGGGCTCCCGTCGCGGCGGGTGGAGCGTCCGCGGAGGGCGCATCAGGGCAAGCAGCGTGGCGCTGGCGAAATAGGTCGCCGCATCCGCCCGGAAGGCGACCTCCGGGTGATAGCGCTGGGCCAGCATCCCGCCGATCAGGATGGCGATCATGGTTCCGATGACGCCCAGTCCGCTGATCATGCCGTTGGCGCGCACGAGCTGGTTGGGGGCGACAAGGGTGGGGATCATGGCCGAGCGGGAGGGTGAAAACAACGCTGCGAACAGTCCGACCACCAGCACCGGCAGCAGCGGTCCCCATCGCCCCCAGGGGGCGGTGATCGCCATCAGCGTACCGAAACCAAGCATCCACCAGCACCGCACCAGATCGGCGGTGATCATCACGCTCCGTCGGGGCAGACGGTCCGCCAGCCACCCGGTGAGGGGCGAGAAAAGGAAGAAGGGCACGAAGAACAGGAACGTCATGCGGGCGTCGAGAGAGGTGACGTCCACCGACGGATCGACGGCGTTGCGGGACTTGAGGATGGCCATTTCGGACAGATGGTCCCCCATGGCGCTGATGCCGTAGGCCGCCCACAGGAGCAGAAAGTTGCGGTTGCGCAACAAGGGCGGGGGATCCGCCCGGCGGGGGGCGGTCCCGGTTGCGGGACCGGAAACCGGTTTTTCGGTGAAAAGCGTGCCTTTCACGGCCATCACGTTCATCGTAGCGCGGTGGGGCGGTTTGTCACGCCGGGAACGACGCGACCGGAGGGGGAGCCGGCTCTTGTTGCCTGCGACGGCGCGGACGGGTAGGCTCTTCGCATTCGGCGGACCGGGCCGGCGTCGGACCCGGGTTCCGCCCGATCCGTAGACGCGAATCAGGAAAGGTCAAGGTGAAGATCATGACACGGCGTATGGGCATGTGGGCGGTCGTGCTCGCGGGATCGTGCCTCGGGGGCGCGGTCGCGGGGGCGGCGGCACAGGACAAAGGCAAGGACAATCCCCTCAAGCCGCGGGTGAAGTTCGAAACCACCCTCGGTGACATCGTTCTCGAACTGGACGCGGAAAAGGCGCCGATCACGACGCTGAACTTCATCCGCTACGTGAAGGACAAGTTCTACGACGGAACGATCTTCCATCGCGTCATCGACGGGTTCGTCATCCAGGGCGGCGGCTATACGACGGAAGGCAAAAAGACCGACGGGCTGCGCGAAGGCATCCTCAACGAGTGGAAAAACGGGCTGAAGAACGAGCGGGGGACGATTTCGATGGCCCGCATGGGCGGTCGTCCGGATTCGGCCACCTCGCAGTTTTTCATCAACGTGGTGGACAACCCGGCCCTGGACATGCCCCGCGACGGCGCCGGGTACGCCGTCTTCGGCAAGGTCGTGGAGGGCATGGACGTGGTGGACAAGATCAAGTCGGTGCCCGTCCAGTCGCATCCGACCATTCCCGGCGGGAAGGTGCCGGTGGATCCGGTGATCATCAAATCGGCCAGGCTGGTCAGCGCCTTCGACCAGGCCAAGGTGGAGGCGCTTGTCAAGGCCAAGCAGGAAGAAGCGCAACAAGCCGCCAAGCAGGCGGATGCCGACGCGAAAAAGGCGTTCCAGGAAGCCGTCGCCAAGGCGGAGAAGGAAACCGGCAAAAAAGCCGTCACCACCCCCAGCGGGCTGGCGTACATCGTGTTGAAGGAAGGGCAAGGGGCATCCCCCAAGCCGACCGACACCGTGGAGGTGCATTACACCGGCTGGCTCACCGACGGGACGAAGTTCGACAGTTCCGTGGACCGCGGCACACCGGCGACCTTCCCCCTCAATCGCGTCATCAAGGGGTGGACGGAGGGCGTGTCCCTGATGAAGGTCGGCGGCAAACACCGTCTGATCATTCCCTATCAACTGGCCTACGGAAAGTCCGGCCGGCCGCCGACCATTCCGCCGCGGGCGACGTTGATCTTCGACGTGGAGTTGCTTTCCATCAAATAGGGATCCCCAGGATCGGGGCGGAAGAAGCGGTGGAGGTCGAGCAGGTGGCGGAACCAGAATATGCAACGGGACGGCGATCGGCGGCGCTGGGGACGATCCCGGCGGCGGTGATGCTGGCGGCGTTGATCGGGTGTCAGGCGCCGGATCGGACGGGGTCGGTCGCGTCGTCCACGGATTCGCACTCGAAACCGGTCAGAACGGTCAGCGGCCCTGCGGAGACGCCGGCTGCGCCGCAGACGAAAACCGCCGCGGGCGATCCCCTGTTGCCCCGCGTAGCGATCGCCACCTCGTTCGGAAACATCATCGTCGAGCTCAACGGAAAGGAAGCCCCCGAAGCGGTGCTCGATTTCCTTCAGCTCGTCAAGGAGGGTTTTTACGACGGGACGGTCTTCCACCGGGTGCTTTCGGAGGTGCTGATCCAGGGAGGCGCCTACACCCCCGATATGGAGCGGAAGATCACCACCACGCCGCCCGTGATGCCGATTCCGGTTCGGGAGATGAAACTCCCGAATGAGAAGTTCAGCATGGCGTTGATTCTGGGGAACGCGCCCAGCGGCGCGCGGGACACGGAGTTCTACATCAACGTGACGGATAACCTCGGTCTCGACGACCCGGAACACCGGGGGCGGTTCGTGGTGTTCGGGAAGGTGGTGGACGGGTTTTTCGCACTGAACAAGATTCGCCTGACGCCGGTGGGGCCGCATCCGAAATACGCCGAGGGCCGCAGCGCGGTGGTGCCGGTCAAGCCGGTGGTCATCCGCTCGATCCGTCCGCTGACGGCGGTGGATGAGGAGGCCATTCGCAAGCACGCCGAGGAACGCAAGGAGGCGCGCGAAAATCGGCTCGAAAACCTTGTCCGGTCGCTGGAGAAAAAGGCGGGTCGCAAGGCCGTCCGCACCGACTCCGGCCTGATCTACGTGGACATGCGGATCGGAACCGGCGACCGGCCCTTCCCCAGCGATACGGTGCAGTTCAACTATCACGGCACGCTGCTGGATGGCACGGTCTTCGAATCCACCCGCTGGAGCGGTCCGGTTCGCCGCCGCGTCGATTCCCTCGTGACCGGGTTGCGGGAGGGGATGCTGACGATGCGGGAGGGAGGTCTGCGGGTGATGATCCTTCCGCCGCACCTGGGCTTTCCGGAAGGGATTCCCGGACGAATCCCGCCCAATTCCACCATCGTGTTCGAAATCGAACTCCTCGGTATCGGGGAAGAGGATCCCGGCTCCGCCTCACCGTGAGAAGGGCTTGGTTCCGTCGGTCGGATCTGTTAAGATAGAGAATCCGGGGAAACGGGAAGAACGCCTGACAGGAATCGACGGAAAACCGGCCTGATGATCCGCAGTTCTCAAGCCGTCTCGCGTATAACACGAGAAGAGGAAGGGGAGGAACCGGCGGCAAGTCGGCGGGTCCGTCTGGTGCGGGCTTTCACGTTCGAGGCGGCGCACCGTCTGCCGCACGCGCCGGAAGGACACAAGTGTCGCCGCCTGCACGGCCACAGTTTCCGGGTCGAGCTGGTTTGCGAGGGCGAGGCGGATCCGCAGAGCGGGTGGCTGCTCGACTTCGCGGAAATAAAACGGGCGTTTCAGCCGTTTCTGGAGAGGTTGGACCATCGGTATCTCAACGAAGTGGAGGGGCTGGAGAATCCCACGGCGGAAAACATCGCCCGCTGGATCTGGATCCGCGTCAAACCCGCCCTGCCGTGTCTGGCGCAGGTGAACGTGGCGGAGACGTGTACGGCCCGGTGCGAGTATCGGGGGTAAACCGGGACGAGCGACTCCCCTATAAGCAAGGAAGAAAGAATGCCCCGTTCCGAACGGAGGACCGGGTTCGTGGGCGGAGCGGTTCATGCGGAAAGCAATCGGTTGGGGAAGGGACCCCGCGAAATCAGCACGGTGTCGTGCCGTGTGAGGCTGGATAGAGGAAGGAGTTGAGCATGATGAGGAAACGATGGACGGGCGGACTGGCGGTGATGGGACTGGGCTTGATCGTCTCGTGGACGTGGGCATGTCCGGGGGCGAGCAAGACGGCGGCGAAGGACGGCAGCGCGCCATGTGCGAAGGCGGCCAAGCTGACGGCGGACAAGGCGACGAAACCGTGTGACAAGCCCTGTTCGAAGAAAGCGGACGCCAAGCTGACGGCGGACAAGGACGGGAAGCCGTGCAATAAGCCTTGTTCGAAACAGGCCGACGCGAAGCTGACGTCGGCGAAGAAGGGGTGCTCGAAGAAGTGCGCCAAGGCCAAGGGGGCCAAGCTGACGGCGGGCAAGGCCGGCTGCAATAAGAAAAAGTGCAGCAAGAACTGCGCCAAGAAGGCATCGCTGACCTCGGCCAAGGGGGATACGGAATGCCCGTTGGCGAAGAAGGTGCAAGCGGTGCTGGCGTCGCTGCCGTCGATGACCTATCGCGTGGGCGACGAGGTGACGGAGTGCTCGAAGGCGGCGGCCCAGATGGCTGAGAAGAGCGGGCTGCCGATCGAATACGTGGTGGGCGATGAGGTCTTCACCGACAAGGGCGCGGCGCTGGAGCGCCTGGCGGCTGTGCTGGAGAAGGAAGCGAACGAGTTGCAGACCGTCCAGTTCGTGGTCGGGCAGAAATGTGTGCGTTGTCCGGTGACGGCCAAGAAGCTCGCCCGGCAGGCGAAGGGCAAGATGATGTACCGCGTGGGCGGCGTGGATTTCGCCTCCCGCGAGCAGGCGGAAGCGGTGCTCGCGGCGGTCAAGGATGCCGTGAAGGACGTGGGAATCGCCTACAAGGTCGGCGACAAGGTGTATCGTTGCAGCAAAAAGGCGGGCGAGAAGTGCAAGAAGAACGGCGCCAAGCTGACCTACATCGTCGGCGATGAAGAAACGTCCTGTCCCAAGACGGCCAAGGTCAAGCTGGCCAAGCTGAAAGTCCGTAAGATCGTGGAGACGGCGGTGGCGAAGTCCTTCTCGTCGTAGCGTTCGTTTTCACAACCGGATGGGAATCCGGCGGCAGGTAGAGCCGCTCGCCGGTGACCTGGGAGTCCAAGCACCCGGATCCACAACGGATCCGGGTGCTTTTCTTTCGGCGGCGACCGTATTTTGTGCGTTTTGCAATTCCCGGCCTGTGGAATGTCTGGTTGTGTCGGTTCCCGGTCTGTCATTTCGGAGAGGTCTTCGCGGAAAGACTTGCATTCCGTACTCACTGCGGATTTGCACGTCGGCGTGAACCGCAAAGGCTCTTTCTTTGTTGAGTATAGATAAAGTTTGCCAGATATGACGGATTTCCCGAATAGGCACAGCCCTGGAGTCTAACAATAGGGGTTTTCCACCCGGATCAACATCGCCGGTCGAGAATCCGTTGAATGCGCGAAGTTTCGTTTCGTGAGAATGGCTGGCGGTGTCGATGATACCGACGGCGCCGGTTGTTCCCACACTGTGACAGTCGTGTTATCTTGGCGCGTTTCGGACAGGCCGGTAGGGTAACCGGCGAGTGTCGAGGGGAATCGACGGGGGAAGGGCAGGAGGCGTCTTCCGGGAGAACGCGACGGTGAGGAATACGAAACGGGCTTCTGTGGAAGCTGTAGACGGATTCTTGAAAGGCTTGCTGGTTCTTTCTCGTACGGTGGATCATGTGCTGGAGTCCCATGCGGTCAAGCGGGCGGTGGGAGAGAAACTTTCGGGGACGCGGGCGCAGATTCTCAGACTCCTGGGGCAGGGGCGTCGACGGACGGCGTCACAGGTCGCCCGGTACCTGGGCGTCACCAAGCCGGCCGTGACCCAGGTGGTCGATTCGTTGGTGCGCCAACGACTGGTGCGGCGCGTCCCCGCTACCCGGGACCGGCGGGAGGTCCACCTTCGATTGACGGACAAGGGCAGGAAGTTCCTGCGGTCCATTCAGCAGACTCAGCGAGAGACGCTGCGGGCCGTTTTCCAGGGAGTTTCCCAGCGGGATTTCGAACGGTGGCAACGGCTGCTGGAACAGTTGGCGGTACGGTTGCTGACCGCCGGAGAAAAGTTCGAGACGTTCTGCGCCCAGTGCGAAGCCCTGGGGGACGGCACGTGCATCGTGCCCGCCGGGAAAGGGAAGGGGTGCCCCATGGACGATGCGAGACCGCGCTGAGCCTGGCCCCCCGAGGGCCGGAAAAGCGGAGGTGCCGCTTGGTCCGCATCAAGAGGGAAGGCGCCGACACACGCCGGGAGGAGCAGGATCCCGTCACCAATCCACGATACCGATGCATCGGCGCCCTCACCGGATCATAGCGCCCCGCAGCGGAGGAAATCCAAGGACGACGACGTTTTTCGCGTTTTTTTCGGACCCCCTGCCGCCGGCAGCGCGAAGACGGCGGCTTCCCTGAACCCGTAGGGGTATCCCGTTACGGACTGCGGGTCCGCCGCAGGATCCCGAAACCGCCTGCCGACAGGATCAGGGTGGTGGTGATGATGGTCTCGGCGGACGTGGCGGGGATGGGCAAGACCGGGTCGGAGGGGCGAAGCGCCAGGGCGACGGGTTCGTTGACCTCCGGCCACAACGTCACGACGGCAACGCCCGTCCCGTCCAAGTTCATCCCTTTGATCGTCGGCCCGACGGCTTGCACCCAGTAGAGCCGCCCCCGGGCGGGATCGAGGGCGATGTCGATGGGGCCGTCCACGTCCGGCCACTGTGCCAGAACCTCCACGCCCGTGCCGTCGAGATTCGCGCGCAGGATGCGGTTGTCGAAGGTCTGCGCCCAGTAGAGTTTGCCGGCGGCGGGGTCCGCCTCGATGGCGACGGGATCATCCACCGTCGGCCACTGGAGGATCGTTTCCACGAGGGTTCCGTCGAGGTTCGCGCGCAGGATGCGGTCGTCGAACGCCTGGCACCAGTAGAGTTTGCCGCCGATCGGATCGACGGTCAGACCGGTGACCTGGTTCGAGACCGGCCAGGAGATCAGCGTCTCCGGCAAGGTGCCGTCGAGGTTGGCGCGGCGGATGCGGTCGTCGAACGCCTGCGCCCAGTAGAGCTTGCCGCCCGCGGTGTCGAGGGCGATATCGACGGGATCGTCCACTTCCGGCCATTCGAGGAGTACCTGCACGTTGTTTCCGTCGAGGTCGGCCCGCAGGATCAGGTCGCCGACGAGTTGCCCCCAGTACATCACGTCCGCATTCGGATCGACAGCCAGCGAGGTGGGATCGTCCAGTTCCGGCCATTCGAGGATCGTCTGCACGGGTTTGCCGGGAAAGGGAGCCCAGCGGATGCGGTCGCCGAAAGTCTGCGCCCAGTACAACCCCGCGGGCTGTGCGGAGGTCGCCGCTGCAAACACGAGCGTCAGAAGAAAAGCTCCCGGCTGGGCACGGCTCGAAAGCCTGCGCCGGTGATTCCGCGGGCGGGTGTCGCGCGGATGAGGTCGCATCGCGCGGGCTGAAGCCCGCGGCTCGGGATGGAAAAACGACAGGCACTGTATATCACGGGGAAGGTGTCTGTTCGTGGTCATGCCGGTTTCCCTCTCCGGTCGGCGTCCTTCCGTCGTCATGTTCACGTTTCCAAAAAAGAGGGGCGCCCGCGGTGGAAACCGTCGGTGCGCCCCTTCGTGTTCATCCGATGGGAAAGCCTGTCTTTCGGCCTACGGGCATCCTGCCAGACAATCGTTCAGGAATGCCTGGGCATCCTGCGCACACTGCATCATGGTTCCGCCGGCGGCGATGCAGTCCTGGTAGACCTGCTCCGCGTCCATGCCGCACTGCGTCGGGCAATCGACGGGCGGCTGGTCGCAGAACTGGGCCAAGCACTGCTGAAGCACGTCGTGGGCGACCGCCGCGCATTCCATGTGGGTTCCGCCGTTGTCGCGGCAGGCGCGATAGGCGGCGTCCGCTTCGCGGGCACAGCGAATCCGGCAGTCGAGCTGGATCCCGCAGTCATTCACCAGGCAGTCTTCCAGCGTGTTGCGGGCGAGGGCCGCGCAATCCTCCCGCGTGCCTCCCGCGGCGATGCAATCCTGGTAGGCCTGCCCGGCCCGGTGCTCGCACATGTCCCGGCAATCCGGCTGGATGCCACAAACGTCGGTGAGGCAGGCTTCCAACGCCATGTGGGCTTCCTCCCGGCACTGGTCCTCGGTTCCACCGGCCGCGATGCAGTCCTCGTAAACGGTCCGGGCGTCCCGGCGGCACTGATCCTCACAGCTCGGCTGAATGCCGCACTGGTCGGCGAGGCACGATTCGAGGAACGTCCGGGCGCGGGCGGCGCATTCCTCCTCCGACAGTCCCTCGTTCAGGCAGGCGTGATAGACGTCGGCCGCGTCACGACGGCACTGCTCCCGGCAATCGGGCGTCACGCCGCACTGGTTGATCAGGCAATCCTCCAGGGTGTTACGGGCCACATGAATGCAATCTTCCCGCGTGCCGCCGTTGGCGCGGCAATCGCGATAGGCCGCCTCCGCGTCCCGGGCGCACTGAATGCGGCAGTCGAGATCGATCCCGCACTGATCGGCCAGACAGGCGGTCACGGTGTCGAACGCCAGCGCGGCGCACTCTTCCCGGCTGCCGCCGTTGGCCCGGCAATCCTCGAACGCCGCCACCGCCTGATCGCGGCACCCCATCTCGCAGTCCGACAGGGCGGCCGTGTCCAGTCCGAACAACGGCGTAGGCTCCGTCCCGCGGAGCGTGTTGGTTCGCACCTGCTTGGGACTCTTGCCGCGGTCCCGTACCTGCGCCTGCACCGAGACGGCGCCCATCAGGAAAAACAGACAACCGATCCGACAGATCCGATGCATCATCGTGTGCTCCCCCTGTTGCTTGCGGAGAAAGCCGCTCCCGGGAGACCCCCTCTCCCGGCGTGCCGCTTCCGCACGGTTGGATTAGAATTCTCTTATCAGGCTACCGCGATTGTGTGTTTCTGTCAAGAGGTTGGGTTGCCCAACTTGCCTATCTTTGGAGTTCCGCCTTCCTTCCCCTCCGCCTCGTCCGTGTGTGGGGAACGGAATGATCCGCTTTCGAATCTCGACACAATCGAAAAACTTTTCCCGGTTTCACACGGAGCGCGGCTGGTGGCGGGCGGCCCATTTCTCCTCCGCTTCCGGCGGGCGGACGTAGCAGGGGACCAGGTTGCGGCGGTCCACGCTTTGCCCCTCGAGGGCCAGGCGTCTGCCGAGAAGGTACACCAGCTCCGCCGACGGGCGGTACAGGTAGTCGGGAAGAAAGACGGCACCGGCAGAGGCCAGTCGATCCCGGTGTCGCGAGGCGCCTTCGCCCATGACGGCTACGGATTCGGATTCCGCGTGTTCACGCCAGAATGTCACCGGATCGCATTCGACCGGGCCGGCGAGCGACTCGTAACGGGGAGGCTGGGCGTCTTGGAGGGCGAAGGCGTCGGCGTAGACGTTGGATCGCTTGGCGTCGAGCATGACGAGGACGTGTCGCGGCGGGTCGTCCATTCGAAGAGCGTTCTGGGCGATGACCGACAGCGTCGGGACGGGCACCAGCGTCACCGGATGAACGAGGGCGAACATGCGGGCCGCGGCCACGCCGACGCGCAGTCCGGTGAAACTGCCCGGGCCGATGGAGAGGAAGACTGCCCCGATGCGCTCGGGCGGCACGTCGAATTCCCGGCACAGCGTCGCCACCGTGGCAAGGAAAGTCTGCGCGTGTTGAAGCGGGTGGGGAAGGGACCGCACGGCGAGGACAGTCTCATCTCGCCCGAGGGCCACGCTGCCCCATCGTCCGGAGGTTTCGACGGCCAGCGCGTACGGTCGTGTCGAGTCAGCAGGCGGCATGACGAGTTCTTTCCGTATCGTACAAGTTTTCGCCGCCGTTCCCCAGCGGCAGGCGAGACGGTCCCCCATACGGTGATTCGCGTTTCTGCGGGGAAAACAGCGGCTGGCGGCGGGTGGGCGACGTTGACGCCCTGCCCCCCGGTCCCTAGGCTTAGGGGCATCGACCGGCATGCCGGCGGCTCCAGCCGGTTGGTCTTCCCGACGGTCGCGGTCCGGGCTTCCCGGGCGCTCCCGTATCGCGTGTTGGCAGGGGAACGGTGTCGGTTTGGCGAGGGCGCGCTCGGGATCGACGATCGCGGCGAAACGGTGCAGAGGATCGGACGGTGTTTGCGGTCATTTCGGACATTCACGGCAACCTCGAAGCGCTGGAGACGGCGCTGGCGGACATCGAGCGGCGCTCGATCCGGCGGATCTTCTGCCTGGGCGACGTGGTGGGATACGGCGCGAGCCCGCGCGAGTGCCTCGATCATGTGATCGAGCGGTGCGAACTGTGCCTGTGCGGCAATCATGACCAGGCCGTCTTCTTCGAGCCGACCAACTTCAACGTGGGGGCGGAGCGGGCGGCGTACTGGACGCGGCAGGTGCTGGAGGAAGAGCCGGACAAGGCCAAGCGCGACCGCCGCTGGGAGGTGCTGGGTCGGTTGCCCATCCGCCACGAAGCGGAGGGTTTGCTGATGGTGCACGCCTCGCCGCGACGCCCGGTCAACGAGTATCTCTTTCCGGAAGACGTGTATACGAATCCGGGGAAGATCCTGGACAATTTCAAACGGCTGGGCGAGCAGCACCGGGCGTGTCTGGTCGGCCACACGCACGTCCCGGGCGTCTTCCTCGACGATCCGTGTTTCGACCCGCCGGACGAACTGCCCGATTACGGGATCTATTCCATCACGTCGGAGGAAAAGGCGATCATCAACGTGGGCAGCATCGGCCAGCCGCGTGACCGCGACCCGCGTCTGTGTTACGTTGTGGTCTACGAGAAGGGCGAATCCCCGGAGGATTACGATCCGCCGGAAGTCGGCGACGACGGATTCCTGTTGACGGTGGAGTTCGTGCGGCTGGAATACGACATCGACAAGGCCGCCCGGAAAATCTACGAAACCCCGGAGCTGGACGACTTCCTCGGGGCGCGGTTGTACGAGGGACGTTGAGCGATTCGGACGGATCCCCCGCCGGAGGGCGGGTCGGGCGAGGCAGGACCGCTTCCGCCGTCCGGTGCGACGATCGGGAGGCGGCAGGCGGTTCGTTCTCTTCCCGGCGGGCGTGGAAGCGGGCGGTCGCTTCCGATCGGCGATCCGGATCCGCGGGGTTCGCGTCGTTCGGGCAGGGAGCCCGCCAACGCCTTCCGGATTCCCCTTCCGACGGTTCGATCAGGCGACGATGAAAAACGACACGCTGCGGAACCTGCTTATCAG